>DRKK01000190.1 GCA_011051815.1 Sphingomonadales bacterium
AATCTTCGCGGAGAGATTTTCTGAAATCGGTCCGGTCACAAGTCCCTGAACACGCAAAATACCCTCGTTACCACCGGTTACAGCAAGCTTGGCGGCAAATTCATCAGATGGTTTCTGGGTAACCACGGAAATAGCGCCGCCAATGGTGTTCCGGCCGAATAATGCGCCCTGCGGACCTTTGAGAACCTCAATCCGTTCCAGATCGAACATGTCAAAATTTACCCCGGCGCCCCGGCCAATATAAACGCCGTCAAGGAATAAGGCCACTGAGTTATCAAGGCCGGCCCCGTCATCAAAGGAGCCAACACCGCGCATGGAAAACAGAGCCTGTCCCGGAGCAAATTCGGAATATTGCATGCCCGGCACATTATTGGCGATCCCGTCTGCATCATGGATGTCGGCTTTATCAATCTGGGCCATGCCAAGGACGGCCACGGTGATCGGTATGTCCTGTACATTTTTTGCCCGCAGGGTTGAGGTGACAATGATTTCATCAATCTTCAGGCTGTCATCTGCTTCTTCTGCGGCTTGGGCGGAAAAAGGTATTGCGAGGGCCAATAAGGCGACCCCGGACAGCATATTATGTCTGATACTGGCTTTCATGGATTTACTCCCATTCTATATTTTGATCAAAATGTTATTGTAATAATGCGCAGCCACACCCTATGTCACGGGCTGCAATACTCTATTCAACGGCGGGCATGGAAAAGCCCTCAGTTTTTTTTAACATTTTGTTAATTTTTTAAAAATTTCGGGTGATTGTCAGACCGTAGGTACGGGGCGTACCAAAGAGAGCATAGTCATTTCCGCCCAATACATAGAGGTGGGAAATATATTCTTTATCCATCAGGTTTTTGGCCCACAGGGTTGCTTCCCAACTGTCGTCAGCGGATTCGTAAGCAACGGAAGCATCCACCAGATCAAAGCCCGGCTGAATGGTGACGCTATTGTCCGGTTCACGAAAACTTTTGCCCTGATAGCGGTAATCAGCCCGGAACCTCAGGCGGCCTTTGTAAAAATCCCGCTCATAATAAGCGGCCAGATAAAGGGAATGGCGCGGGGCCTGCCGCAGGACATTGCCGGTGAAATCCCGGCCCGACAGATCATTGAACTGATCATAGGTAGCATCCAGAAAAGCATAGGAGCCAAAGAATTCCAATCCACTGATCGGTTTCAGGGTAAATTCCAGCTCCACGCCCTTCAGGCTGGCCGAGGCCGCATTACTGGTTTGAAAAACCCCGAAATTACCCTCGGTCTTGAACTGGACCACCTGCAAGTCCCGATAGTCGGAATAAAAACCCACCAGATTTAGGCGAAAACGATCGTCCAGCCATTGGGACTTATAACCAACCTCGTAATTCCACACCGATTCCGGGTCAATGATCCGACGGGCCAGATCACGGGTGGCCGGCGCGCCTTGAAACCCGCCGCTTTTATAACCCCGTGAAAGACTGCCGTACCACATAATGTCGTCGCTCTGTTGCCATGAGAGGACAAAATTTGGCGAGAAATCAGTCCAGTTGCCCTTGTTGTTCAGGGTAAAATCCTCCAGCAGGATGGTTCGGTCGCCATTGGTGATATTCTGCTGGACCATATTCTTGTTTTCATAGGTCATGCGGGCACCCGCCGTGAAGCTCACTTTTTTAGTTATAGCATATGTGGCCTCGCCAAAAATAGCAAAGCTGTTGGTTTCATTATCCTGATCGGTTGTGGATTTTCGCCGGGGGAAGATAAAATTCTCAATCCGGTGGGTATGTTCATAAAGATAATAAAAACCAAGTACATGTTTCAACCGCCCTTCATCAGGAGAAATCCAGCGTAATTCCTGAGAAAACTGACGATGCTTTTCATTGACGTTGGAATTGACCTTTTGGTCGGTGATGGAAGACGGCAAGCCGGTGGAATCCTCCAGCCAGGTAAAATCGGTTTGGCGCAGCGCGGTGATTGACAGAAGCCGCCCGAAACCCCCCTCACGGCTGATCCGGCTGCTCAGGCCCCAAATGGTCCGGTCGGTGAAGCCCCGGTCACTGTTGATAGCGGTGCGCACATTACCGCCGAGCGCACTGAATATATCCGTGGGCAAGGCCCGCTGTCCCGTGGGCCTGCCATCCGGGCCCAGCAGGCGCACCGGCACCCGGCCCACCACCGGAATGCGGCCTGTACTTTCCAGATCATCCCGGCTGTAATCCCCGTTCAGATCAATCTGCGTCGTATCATTAACGGCGAGCAACAGCTTGCCCCGCGCGGCCCATGTGTTTTCATCATTCTGTTTAATCCCGGGCAGGAAAAGGCTTTTCTGCCAGCCATCCCGCTTTCTGGAATGAAAGGCCAACCGCCCCAGAAGCTTGTCTTCAATCAGGGGGCCGCTGATATTGGCCCGCATATCAAAACGACTATAATTGCCCAGAGTAGCTTCCACTTCGCCAGTCAGATGGTCTGTGGGGTTCTTGCTGGTCACATTGATGGCGCCGCCAATGGCATTCTTGCCGTAAAGGGTGCCTTGTGGGCCGCGCATGATTTCAATCTGCTCAAGATCAAAAAAGCTCATGTTGATGGATGTGATGCGCCCCACATAAACATCATCAATGAACAGGACAATGGAATTATCCAGCGCCGCCCCGTCATCGTTGGATCCCACGCCGCGCATGTGAATGGTTGGTTGACCGATGCTGAAGCTCGCCACCGTAAGGCCGGGGATGCGGGTGCCCACATCCTCTATGTCATGAATACGCGCTTCCCGGATCAGAGGCGGCTTGATGACCGATACAGCCACGGGAACCTTTTGCATATTGCTCCGCCGCCGCAGAGAGGTGACGATGACCTCATCCACGGTGGCCAGCTGATCTTCATTTAGGGTTTCATCGGTTGTAATATCTTGGTCTGCCGTTTGCCGAGCGGGTTCTGGAGGCACTGGCCGGAATAGATCCGGTGAAATGGAAATTGTATCTGAATCAATATAATCAAACCCAAGTTTTGTATCCGCAAGCAGAATATTCAGAGCGTCTCTGGGATAGAAACTACCGGTCAGTTTTTTTACGGTCAGGCCTTCGGTGTCTGCTTTACGGACCAGCAATGACAGGTTAGCCTGTGCGCCAAAATCCAGCAGGGCAGAGGACAGGGGCTGGGCCATGATTGAGAAAGTTTTTTTAACGGCGCGCTTTTCTGCTTGGCCATAAGATAACTCACTCACCCCGAATGTCAGGGCAAGGCTGTTCAAAATAACCACAAAGATAGGAAATAATCCGACAAATATTTGTCGCATTCCCTGAACGTCCTCCCATAATATTTTTTATAGCTATCTACTATACAATATTATTTATTATTGGGATAGAGCATGATGAGTTTCTTTGACATAGGCCGGGCAGTCACATTGAATGTGGTTTCCAGTGCCTTCAGGGTGGCGGTCCGGTCTTCTATTTTCAGGATCGCGACAACCTTTATGTCATTAAGAGCCGGGTCACCGATGCGGATTTCGCCGTCATAATAGCGGTTAATGTCCGCCACCAAGGTGGCAAAGCTTTCCCCGTCATAAACCAGTTTCCGATCGCGCCAGGCAAGAACGGCGGCGGCACTTGCCGGGATAACCACATTCGCCACCGCATCATTACCAAGGATAAATTTCTGATTGGGGGACAGGGTCGCGTCCATTGTCATGGTCGTTTCATTGTCTTTTATATGGCCATAATCCATGACCCCGACAGAACCTTCCAAAACGGTCACATCACTGCTGTTGCCCTTACGGCGGATATTGAATTTTGTCCCCAAAACCCGGACCAGTCCGCCGGATGTTTCTACAAAGAAAGGCCGCGTTTCATCACGGGCGACCTCAAAGAAAACCTCGCCCCGGTCCAGATAAACAATCCGTTTGTCTTTTTGCAGGTCAATGCGGATTTCGCTGTTGGTATTCATGGCCAGATGAGACCCATCCTCCAGAATAATGTCGGCCAGTTCCCCCACCTTCGTGGTCCGGCTGTCCATCATAAAGACCGCGCCATATTGAACGGCCGCAAAGCTGATGATCAGAAAAGCGACCGAGGCCGCGATCAGGCGCGGGAACCATTTTCGCTTGGCGGGGGTGGGCGTTTGTTTGGCTTTATGATCAGACAGAGAGGTCACAGACGCCGCCTTGGCCACCGGCAAGCCATCCCAGAAACCGCCTATTTCTGCATAGGCCGCCTGATGGCTGGTGCTTTGACTGATCCATTCAACGAAGGCTTCCGCGCGCGCCTCTGAAATATCTTCGGCCCGCATCAGCACAAACCATTCGGTGGCTGTGTCCAGCAGTTTGTCGTCTATAATCTGTTCACTCATATTTCTGTCTTCTTTACCCCGTACTTAAAACTTAACGGTCCGCTGGACCAATCCCTCAATCTTTTATTTTAATTTGCGCCTTAAATGTTTCAGCGCTTGTATAATATATTTTTCCACCATGCTAACAGAAACTTCAAGATTCTCGGCAATGGTGCCGTAAGTCATATGCTGTTCCCGATGCATCAGGAAGGCCCGCCGGCATTTTTCTGGTAGAAAATTTAAGGCCTGATATACCGCGTCCAACTCCTGACGGGCCGCCACATGTCGGTCCGGCGGAATCACGTCACTGGCAGGAAAATTCATAGCATCGCCGGTCACTTCACGGATATATTTAATATGGTGCTGGCCCTTGCGTTGGCGGTCAATAATGATGTTGGTGGCCGTGCGATAAAGATAAGCCCGGGGATTTTCCATATCCCCAAGGCCATCCCGGTTCATTAGTTTCTGAAAAGCTTCCTGCAGAATATCATGGGCATCTTCCCGGTTGCGGGTTTTTTGCAACAGGAACCTCAGGAACCCCTCATGGTTATCCTGATACATCTGTTCGATAAATGATGCCTGCTTTTTTTTCATGTTTTTAAAAGGATAAGGCTTTTCCGGTACTTTTCAAGGTCTATTCACAACAGCTATTGATAAAATTCTACGTTAGTGTAGAATTAATCCGTTATCAGAAATATCACAATTGAGGAAAAGATCATGAGC
>DRKK01000191.1 GCA_011051815.1 Sphingomonadales bacterium
CTGACATCATAAGTCCTGCTTAACCCATTCTTTAATTTTCTGGCTGAGGTTTTTAAGATTAGAGCGATCGCAATAGTCGAGCTAGGCCCGCAGACGATAGGTACGCTGTGCCTCATTTACCAGCTCCAGCTCCGCCCCGGCCAGATCAACGGTCGATGGCACCAACGACAGCCCCGGAATGATTGTACTGACGATTCCATCGCTCAATTCCATCTCGCCCATGAGAATTTCATATATGCTATTGTCCCGGTTGTCCCGTTCTGACCCCATGCCGGTGCTGGCATTACCCTGTGGGTCCATGTCCACAAGCAAAACTTTTTTCTTAGCCGCCACCAAAGCCGTCGCCAGATTTATAGTCGTTGTGGTTTTTCCCACACCACCCTTTTGATTGGCAATGGCAATGATTTCAGGCTTGTGATGACCTGTGGATAACATTGTGGACATGACTGGTCTTGCTCCCTTATTAAATCCGGCTCAAAGCCTTTATATGGCTGACTTTCAGTATCACCCCTGATTCCTCGCTGACACTTGTGAATTTTTCCACGTCAAAGCCCCAATTTTCCCTGGCATCAAGAATTTCCTGATCCGCGATCTGTCCTTTTAGAAACAGACAAACCGTATCTGCCCCCATAAAACCAGACCCCAACCCAAGCAATTTATCCAGAGATGCACAGGCCCGGGAAATCACATAATCCACACAAAAGGGTGCCATATCCTCAACCCGTTCATTATGGATAATCGCCCGGCATCCGGTTTCCCGAATAACCTGCCCCATAAAGGCGCATTTCTTGTTATTGCTCTCCACCATGTGGAATTCACCAATACCAAGCATCGACAGTAACAGACCCGGAAAGCCCGCACCACTGCCAATATCGAGAATCTTTAAATTTCCGGAATTTGGCCTGTCAAACAGGTCTTTTAACTGAAAACTATCATAAAAATGCCGCCGCCACATGTCTGGCAGGGTCGCAGAGCTGACCAGGTTGATTTTTTTCTGCCATTTTTCCAAAAGACTCGCATAAATACGAATCTTATCCATTGTTTCACGTGGAACAGCGGTTTTTCTATAAAAGTCCTTTTCACCAAAAACATCGGCCATGAGTTTATTTTTCTTTTCTTTTCACATAGCGTAGCAAACTGTTCAAGGCCGCCGGTGTCACCCCGGATACCCGCCCCGCCGACCCAAGGGTCGCCGGACGTGCCGCGCTGAGCTTTTCCCGCACCTCATTGGACAGCCCGCCTATGCTGCCATAGTCCAAACCCGCAGGAAGCCTCAAACCCTCATCCTTGCGAAAGGCCAGAATATCTGCGTCCTGACGTTCCAGATACGCGCTATAGGTGGCATCAATCTCAATCTGTTCCGTGATGTCATCCGGTATATTGACAAGCTCTGGCCATATGGCGCTTAGGTCTTTCATATGGATTTCCGGATAGGACAGCAATGTTTTTGCAGACCGCCTCACCCCGTCCCGGTTTATTTTCAAGCCATAATCCGCCGCCTTATTGGGCGAGATCGTCAGGCTGTTAACCAAAGCACCGTGTTTTTCCAAAGCCGTTTGTTTTTCCTGAAAAGATACCGCCCGCGCCTGCCCAATAACGCCGTGATCTATCCCTATGGGCGTCAACCGCTGGTCCGCGTTATCAGACCGTAATTTCAGGCGATATTCCGCCCGACTGGTAAACATACGGTAAGGCTCCCGCGTGCCCTTGGTCACAAGGTCATCAATCATCACCCCGATATAGGCATCTGCCCGATCCAGAATAAATTCCTCAGACCCACTGGCAGATTTCGCCGCATTAAACCCAGCGATCAAGCCCTGTGCGGCCGCCTCCTCATATCCGGTCGTGCCGTTAATTTGCCCGGCAAAATATAACCCTGAAATCTTTTTGGTCTCTAATGTTACCGACAATTCACGTGGATCAACAAAATCATATTCTATGGCATAGCCATATTCCTTGATAACAACTTTTTCCAAACCTGGAATAGAGCGGATATAGTCTGTCTGTACATCCTCCGGCAGGGATGTGGAAATACCATTTGGATAAACCGTATCATCATCAAGCCCTTCTGGCTCAAGGAAAATCTGATGTGATGATTTGTCTGCAAAGCGCACAACTTTGTCTTCTATAGACGGACAATAGCGTGGCCCCGTCCCCTCTATATTCCCGCTATACATGGCGGACTTATCAAGGTTATCCCGGATGATATTATGGGTTTTTTCCGTGGTATGGGTAATATGGCAAGAGATTTGCGGTACAGTAATTTCCCTGTTCATAAAGGAAAAGGGTATTGGCGGCACATCCCCTGGCTGAACCATACATTGGGGCCAGTCAATGGTCTTGCCGTCAAGCCGCGCGGGTGTCCCGGTTTTTAGCCTGTCCAGTGTAAAGCCAGCCCGCATCAGCGTTTCTGACAGGCCCAGAGAAGGGGCTTCCCCCACCCGACCTGCTGGCGTCTGTGTATGGCCCCGATGTATCATACCGCGTAAAAAAGTGCCTGTTGTCAGAATAACCCGCCCCGCAGAAATCTCTGTCCCCTTTGCGGTAATAATCCCGGTAACCATTTTACCATCCGACGTCATGGCAAGGTCTTCTACCGCTGCCGCTTTTACATCCAGATTGGGGTAGTTCAGGATCATATCCTGCATAGCCTGACGATATAATTTACGGTCCGCCTGCGCCCGGGGACCGCGCACCGCCGGGCCCTTACGCTTGTTCAGCATACGAAACTGTATCCCGGACTGATCAATGACCCGGCCCATCAGGCCATCCAGCGCATCAATCTCCCGCACAAGGTGACCCTTGCCCAAGCCCCCAATGGCCGGGTTACAGGACATCTCACCAATGGTTCCCATACGGTGGGTAATGAGCAGCGTATTGGCCCCAAAGCGTGCCGATGCCGCCGCCGCTTCACAGCCCGCATGGCCGCCGCCAATCACAATTACATCATAGTCCGTCATTTAAACCTTAAAGCCTTCTCATAAACCAAGTCCGGAACTCTAGTTTTTTCATAAAACAAAGTCAAAGGCTCATTTGAGGTTGGTTGTTCCACGTGAAACAGGGCGTTATTTACCAATACAGAATTCGGAAAAAATCATATCCAGCATGTCTTCCACATCCACCCGCCCCGTGATGCTGCCCAAGCTCCGGGCCGCCATACGCAGGTCTTCTGCCAAGAGCACCAGCTCTTTATCCGGATAATCACAGAAACGGTTTAAATGCGTCACACAATTTGCCAAGGCCTCCCGATGGCGTGTGCGGGTCAGGTTTGGCCCATCGGTTAATTCCATATAGCTTTCGGCGGTCTCTGTCAGACAAGCCAAAAAGTCGGCCATACCCGTTTCCCGGCTGACCGATATCGGAAATACCCCAAGGCAATCATGTTCATCCTGTATGTTAATTTGATCACCCTTGGGCAAAAGGTCGCTTTTATTAAGCAAAATTATGGCGTTTTGACCCATATGTTTTTTCAAACGTTCTGGGATCTCCGGCCAATCCCCCGCATCAATCATCAGGATTTTTATATCCGCGTCTTTTGCCCGGTGTTCTGCCCGGCGGATACCTTCAGCTTCGATGACGTCCTGACTTTCCCTGATCCCGGCGGTATCAACCACCGTTACCGGAAAACCGGCAATGTCCAGATGGACCTCCAGCAAATCACGGGTGGTGCCGGCAATATGGGACACAATGGCCACATCTCTCTTGGACAGGAAATTCAGCAGGGTGGATTTACCAATATTGGGCGCGCCCATAATAACCACCTGCAAACCATCCCGAATCCGCTCACCCTTGATGCCCTCCCCCAGATGACGGGTGATTTTATCCAGAAGGCCCTCAATGATTGGCCGAACTTTAAGGGTAACGTCTTGCGGTATTTCCTCATCAGAAAAATCTATGTCCAGCTCAAGGTAGGCCTGCGCCGTGATAATCTCCTTGCGCCATTCTTCGTAAAGATCGCCCAACCGCCCGTCCATAAGACGTAAGGCCTGTCGTCGCTGGGCTTCCGTTTCTGAATTTATCAGGTCCGCCAGTCCCTCTGCGGCGGTCAAATCCATCTTGCCGTTATCAAAGGCCCGCCGGGTAAATTCTCCGGGCAAGGCGCTTCGCAAACCCTTTATGCTGGATAAGGCATCCAGAAAACCGGATACAACGGCCCGGCCACCATGGATATGAAATTCTGCCACATCTTCGCCGGTGAAACTATTTGGCGCGGCAAAATAAATTAACAACCCCTGATCCAGCCGGATGCCTGTATTGGGATCCCGAAACCAGCAAAGATGTGTTTCACGTGGAACAGGGCGTTTTTCTTTATTGGTCAGGGCCAGAATTGCCCGGCCTGTTTCCGGCCCGGATAGACGAATGACCGACACCCCGGCCCGGCCTTTGCCGCTGGACAGGGCAAAGATTGTTTCTGATACTGTTAAGTCGGCCATCTATTTATCGCTGGATTTTGCCGCATTCCAGAATAAATTCTGAAAAGCCTCCATGCTTTGCCCGGCCTGTTTCAAACCCGGTGCCATCCACAGATCAAACATTTTTTCCATATCTTCGCCGGATAGGCCGCTTGACATTTTTTCCTGCATATTGGCCATAAAAGCATCCTGCAGTGGTTTTATATCCGGCAGGCCCAAAAAACTTCTGGCCTCTTGTGGGGTGCAATCAATATCAATGGTGACTTTCATCTGGCGGGTTCCATAATTAGTTTGTCTCATTCCAGAATATCATATATTAAAAATATCCCTATGACAAAATTCAGGATTATTAATGAGCCAATTGTCTTTCCATAGCCCCGTTGGTGATCTGACCCTGAGTGAAGAGGACGGTAAAATCGTATCGCTGGATTGGGGCTGGTCGCCTCTATCCGAAAA
>DRKK01000192.1 GCA_011051815.1 Sphingomonadales bacterium
AAATGTCTTCTACTGATTCAACTGAAATAAGATCTGCAAAGAATGAGCTTAAGAAAAAATTATTAAATGATTTCAAAACTCAATGCAATCTAACAGTTACTAATTTAAGTGGCTTTAAATCACTTTTCCACAATATTCGAAGAGCTTTTAATTGATTTAGTAAATTAGGAAAAATTGGTAGCGGGAGAGGGACTTGAACCCCCGACACGCGGATTATGATTCCGCTGCTCTAACCAGCTGAGCTACCCCGCCACAGAAGCAAGATGATACCTCATAAAAAAGCCTATCATCAGCCCTACCAATAGAGTGGTGACCCCTACGGGAATCGAACCCGTGTTTCAGCCGTGAAAGGGCCGCGTCCTAACCGCTAGACGAAGGGGCCATCTAGATCGGTGTGGTGGTTTTAATTGTTCCCATGCCATCGGTCAACAGGTTTCTTTGGAAAAGTCACTTTTTTGCAGTCCCCTCAAACAGCCGCCGCATCATCAATGAAAATTTCCGCCGTAACCCTACCGTTCCAGCTGTTGCGGCGCAGGGTTCCCGCCACATGAATCTGCCGCCCTCGCGCGCCCAATATCAACTGGCCCAGCGGTTGATCCGCCGAGCGGAACGCCATGGCCTTGACCACACCGCCGTCTGCGCCCTTCAGGGTGCATTTCACATGATCCTTGCCCACCACATCGGCATATTGCACCGTCACATTGGGCAAAGCAAAGCGCGGTTGAGCATTTCCCTGACCATATGGCCCGATATGGCCCAATTGATCCACCAGAGCCACCGTAACGCCGGAGGCCGTCAATATGCCGTCCAGCTTAAGCGACAGGCCTTTCAGGGCCGCACCCACGGCCTTTGTCATGCGCTCGGTCATAAAGCTGCCGAGGTCATCGATCCTGTCCGCCGCCACGGTCAGGCCCGCCGCCATGGCGTGACCACCGCCCGCACTCAGCAAGCCCGCCTGCCGCGCCGCCGTTACCGCCGCGCCCAGATCAACGCCGTATATGGACCGGCCCGAGCCCTTGCCCACGCCGTCATCATCTATGCCGATCACAATGGTCGGACGCTGGTAAAATTCTTTCAGCCGCCCGGCCACGATACCGATCACGCCCGTGTGCCAGCCGGGACTGGCGGCAATGATCACCGGCGGCACCACACCGCCGGGGCCGATACGTCCCGCCACCTGTGCCATGGCCTGTTCCAGCACCATATGTTCGATGGCCTGACGTTCCGCATTATAGGTATGAAGCTCATGGGCAAGGCTCATGGCCTCCACCTCATCATCGGTGCTGAGAATCAGGGCGCCGACCTCTGCCCGGCCCACCCGGCCCCCGGCGTTCACTCTGGGGCCAATCAAAAAGCCCGCGTGATAGGTGCCCGGCTCTTCCTTGACCCCGGCCACATCGCCCAACGCCCGGATGCCCGCATTGCCCCGGTTCGCCATGACTTTCAACCCCTGTGCCACCAAAGCCCGGTTAACCCCCACCAAAGGCACCACGTCACAAATGGTCCCAAGGGCCACCAGATCCAGCAATTTCATCAGGTCCGGCGGGTCTATATTCTGATCTGCATACCAGTTCTTCTGGCGCAACAGCCGATTGATGCCCACCGCAAAGATAAAAGTCCCCCCCACCGCCGCCAGCTGGCCATAACCCTCTGCCTCATCAATGCGGTTGGGATTGACCACGGCCACCGCAGCAGGCAGACGGGGTTCTGCCTGATGATGGTCCATGACGATCACATCAAGCCCGGCGTCCTGTGCCGCCTGTAAAGGCTCAAAGGACACGATGCCGCAATCCACAGTAATCACCAGGTCAGCGCCCCGCGATTTCAGGTCCAACAGCGCCTTTGCACTGGGGCCGTACCCCTCCTTGATCCGGTCGGGGATATAGATAATCAGCTCTTGGGACAGGGCGGCAAAAAAACGTTTTAATAAGGCCGAGGATGTGGCGCCGTCCACGTCATAATCGCCGAAAACCGCAATTTTCTGCCCCTGTTCAAGGGCCTCTGCCACCCGGGCGCAGGCCTTGTCCATATCCTTGAAGCGGGACGGGTCCGGAAGGGCCTCGCGCAATGTGGGGGTCAGGAAAGCTGATGCATGGTCCAGATCAATGCCGCGCCCGGCCACAACCCGCGCGACTATTTCCGGCAGATCATGTTGCTGGGCGATGGCCTGAATGATACGATATTCGGCAGGACGGCGCACCCATGCCCGTCCGGTAACAGACTCTTCAACACCAAGAAGAAATTCTTCCTGCTGTTCGCTGTTAGTCATTGCTGTGACGGTTATGTTCGGCGCGGACCCAGCGAACGGTGCCGGTTTTAGAGCGCATGACCACAGATTCCGTTGAATAGCCGGTGCCGTCCGGGGTCTGATGCACGCCGCGCAACAGATAACCGTCGGTCACACCGGTGGCGGCAAAGATCACGTCACCGCTGGCTAGGTCGTTGGTGGAATATTTACGGTTCAGGTCGGTAATGCCCCATTTTTCCGCCCGGCCCCGTTCGTCATCATTGCGGAAGGTCAGCCGGCCCTGCATCTGACCACCGATACAGCGTAAGGCTGCCGCCGCCAAAACGCCTTCCGGTGCGCCGCCGGAGCCCATATAGATGTCCACGCTGGTTTCAGGGTTGGTGGTATCAATAATCCCGGCCACATCGCCGTCACCAATTAATTTTACCCGCGCGCCGCTGGCCCGAACCTCATCTATAATCGCGCCGTGACGGGGGCGATCAAGCACACAAACCAGAATGTCACTCACCGAACAGCCCTTGGCCTCGGCCACGGCCTTGATATTTTCGGTCGGTGTCTTGTCCAGATCAACAATGCCGTCCGGATAACCGGGGCCAACGGCAACCTTGTCCATATAAACATCGGGGGCGTTAAGCATTTCGCCTTCTTCGGATAGGGCGATGACCGCCAGTGAATTCTGCATGGCCTTGGCCGCGATGGTGGTGCCTTCCAGCGGATCAAGGGCAATGTCAACCCGTGGCCCCTTGCCGGTGCCCACTTCTTCGCCGATGAACAGCATAGGGGCCTCGTCCCGTTCCCCCTCGCCGATCACGACCCGTCCCTGAATATCCATATTATTCAAGGCTGTGCGCATGGCATCAACCGCTGCCGCATCCGCCGCTTTCTCATCGCCCCGGCCCACCAACTTCGCCGCAGAGACCGCCGCGGCCTCCGTCACACGGACAAGGTCAAGCACCAAAAGACGATCCAGATTTGATTCAAAGGACATATGTTTTTTCCCACATTAAAAGTTCAAAAAATTGAAACATTACTTCTTTTACAAATTCTCTATACGGATTGCCAGCGGTTTATCAATTACCGACGATAAGGCATCAATCCGGTCTAGGGCATTCATGACCCGCAACTCCTGTGTTTCATGGGTCACCATGACCACATAAACCGTACCGTCCTGTTCGCTACCCTTTTGCAGCATCACATGAAGCGATACATCCTCATCCCGCAGAGCCGCCGTAATATCCGCGATCACCCCCGGTTGTTCCTCCACATGAAGCCGGATGTAATAGGGACCGAAACGATCC
>DRKK01000193.1 GCA_011051815.1 Sphingomonadales bacterium
GCCCGTATTTTTGGCCCCATGAAGGACTATGAATGTCTGTGCGGCAAATATAAACGCATGAAATATCGCGGGATTACCTGTGAAAAATGCGGCGTGGAAGTAACGCTCAGCAAGGTGCGCCGGGACCGCATGGGTCATATCGACCTTGCCGCCCCAGTGGCTCATATCTGGTTCCTGAAATCCCTGCCCAGCCGTATTGGTCTGGTGCTGGATATGACGCTCAAGGATCTGGAACGGGTTCTGTATTTTGAATATTTCATTGTGACCGAGCCGGGCCTGACATCCTTGAAGATGAATCAGCTTTTGTCGGAAGATGAATATACCAAAGCGCAGGAAGAATTCGGTGATGACAGCTTTACCGCTGCTATCGGGGCCGAGGCTATCAAGGTTCTTCTGGAAAATGTTGATTTGGAACAGGAACAGGCTGATCTGCGTAAAGAACTGGCTGAAACCAAGTCAGAGCTGAAACCAAAGAAGATCGTCAAGCGCCTGAAGGTGATTGAAGGTTTCATTGAATCAGACAATCGTCCCGAATGGATGATCCTTGACATTCTGCCGGTTATTCCGCCGGAGCTGCGCCCGTTGGTGCCGCTGGACGGGGGCCGTTTTGCCACCTCTGACCTGAACGATCTGTATCGCCGGGTGATCAACCGGAACAATCGCCTTAAACGGCTGATTGAGCTGCGCGCGCCGGATATTATTGTCCGTAACGAAAAGCGTATGTTGCAGGAGGCTGTTGATGCGTTGTTTGACAATGGCAGGCGTGGACGGGTTATTACGGGCGGTAACAAGCGCCCGTTGAAATCTTTGTCCGATATGCTCAAAGGCAAGCAGGGCCGTTTCCGTCAGAATCTGCTGGGTAAGCGGGTTGACTATTCCGGCCGTTCCGTGATTGTGGTTGGGCCTGACCTATTGTTGCATCAATGCGGGTTGCCCAAGAAAATGGCGCTGGAACTGTTCAAGCCGTTCATCTATGCACGCCTTGACAAGCTGGGCATTGCCACAACCATTAAGCAGGCCAAGAAGCTGGTGGAAAAAGAACGGCGTGAGGTCTGGGACGTATTGGATGTGGTCATTCGCGAACATCCGATCCTGCTTAACCGTGCGCCGACCCTCCATAGGTTGGGGATTCAGGCCTTTGAACCGGTATTGATCGAAGGGAAAGCCATTCAGCTTCATCCGTTGGTTTGTGCGGCGTTTAATGCTGACTTTGACGGCGACCAAATGGCTGTTCATGTGCCGCTGAGCCTTGAATCACAGCTGGAAGCCCGGGTTCTGATGATGTCAACCAATAACATCCTCAGTCCCTCCAACGGCAAGCCGATTATCGTGCCGTCGCAGGATATTATTCTGGGGCTCTATTATATCACATTGGATAAAGTTGGTGAGCCGGGCGAAGGCATGGCTTTCGCTGATATGGAAGAAATTGAGCAGGCTCTGTTCAATAAAACCATCACGCTTCACTCAAAGATTACCGCCCGGTATCATACGGTGGACGCGGACTTCAATCCTATTGTTCAGCGGGTGGAAAGTACGGCTGGCCGGATGTTGCTGGCCAACCATCTGCCGAAACATCCTAACATCAGTTTTGATCTGATCAACCGTAACCTGACCAAGAAAGACATCTCCAATATCATTGATATTGTTTACCGTCATGCGGGCCAGAAGAAAACGGTTCTGTTTGCCGATGGCATCATGCGCCTTGGATTCAAGGAAGCCTGTAATGCGGGGATTTCCTTTGGTAAGGATGATATGATCATTCCGGATGCCAAGGAAGGCATGATTGAGGAAACCACCGCCGCTGTGAAGGAATTTGAAGCCCAGTATAATCAGGGCCTGATCACGCAGGGTGAAAAATACAATAAGGTGGTTGATGCCTGGTCACAATGTACTGACAAGGTGGCCGATGCCATGATGGCGGAGATTTCCAAAACCGGCGTTGATGAAAATGGCCGGACGCTGGATATTAACTCCATCTATATGATGGCTGATTCTGGCGCTCGTGGTTCTGCGGCTCAGATGAAACAGCTGGCCGGAATGCGCGGTCTGATGGCGAAACCATCTGGCGAGATCATTGAAAAGCCGATTATTTCCAACTTTAAAGAGGGCCTTAGCGTTCTTGAATATTTTAACTCCACCCATGGGGCGCGTAAGGGCCTTGCGGATACGGCGTTGAAAACGGCTAACTCCGGGTATCTAACCCGCCGTCTTGTGGATGTGTCACAGGATTGTGTCACGGTCGAGGAAGATTGCGGCACGTTGGAAGGCATTGATATTTCAGAAGTGGCTGATGGCGGTGACGTGACGGTAACCTTGGGTGAGCGTATTCTTGGTCGTTGTTCGGCCGTGGATATTGCGGACCCTGTGAGCGGTGACGTGATTGTTAAAGCCGGGGATCATCTGGACGAAAAGGCCGTGGAAATTGTCGAAAAGGCCGGTGTGGCCATCGTCAAGGTCCGGTCTGCCCTGACCTGTGAAACCCGTAGCGGGATCTGCTGTAAATGCTATGGCCGTGACCTGGCGCGCGGTATTCCGGTTAACCTGGGTGAATCCGTTGGTGTTGTGGCGGCCCAGTCCATTGGGGAGCCGGGAACACAGCTTACCATGCGGACGTTCCATATTGGCGGTACGGCGTCGTCTGTGTCTGAACAGTCAACCCACGAAGCCTCCCATGATGGTAAAGTCAAACTGCTGAACCGGAATGTGGTTACCGATTCAAAAGGTCGCCTTGTGGTCATGAGCCGTAATATGGAAGTGGTTATCGTCGATGACGAAGGTCGCGAGCGGGTAACCTATAAGGTTCCGTTCGGCTCCCATCTGATCAAGGATGAGGGTGAGGCAGTTGGTCACGGTGACAAGCTGGTGGAATGGGATCCCTATACCCTGCCGATCATTACGGAGCGCGGTGGTATTGCCCGTTATGTTGATTTGCTGGAAGGGGTGTCTATCAGTGAAACCGTGGATGAAGCCACGGGTATTTCCAGCCGGGTCGTTATTGACTGGCGTTCACAGCCCAAGGGTGCTGACCTGCGTCCGCGTATCACACTGCGTGATGACAAGGATGAGGTCATCGAATTGGCCAATGGAACTGAAGCCCGCTATTTCATGTCGGTTGGTGCCATTCTGTCGGTTAATGACGGGGACGAGGTCCATGCCGGGGATGTGGTTGCCCGTATCCCGCGTGAAGCGTCCAAAACCAAGGATATTACCGGTGGTCTGCCGCGGGTTGCGGAATTGTTTGAAGCCCGCCGCCCCAAAGATCACGCGGTCATTGCCGAGGTTGATGGTTATGTGGAATTTGGCCGGGATTACAAGAACAAGCGCCGTATCAGCATCCGTCCAAAGGATGAAGATCAGGATCCGGTAGAATATCTGATCGCCAAGGGTAAACATATTTCCGTTCAGGAAGGTGACTTTATCCGGCGCGGTGAATATCTGATTGACGGTAATCCCGCCCCTCATGATATTCTAAAAACCATGGGTATTGAGGCACTGGCCAATTATCTTGTGGATGAAGTTCAGGATGTTTACCGGCTTCAGGGTGTGGGCATCAATGACAAACATATCGAAGTGATTGTGCGTCAGATGTTGCAAAAGGTTGAGATTACCTCATCCGGTGAAAGTACCTTCCTTTTAGGTGAACAGGTTGACCGCGAGGAATTCGATGAGTCCAACCGGAAGCTGGAAGCAGCCGGTCGCCTGCCGGCCAAGGGCGAGCCAATCCTGCTGGGTATTACCAAAGCGTCCTTGCAGACACGCTCGTTTATTTCTGCGGCATCGTTCCAGGAAACAACCCGCGTTCTGACCGAGGCCGCTGTGGCCGGTAAGAGCGATCATCTGATCGGTCTGAAGGAAAATGTCATTGTGGGTCGTTTGATCCCCGCAGGCACTGGGTCTAAGATGCAGGAATTCCGCAATATTGCCAAACAGCGTGATGATAAAATCATGGCTGAGGGCAAGCCGGAAACGGATATATTGTCTTCTGTGAATGACGACTCAGTGAAGCCCGCAGAATCAGCCTGATCGGCGAACAGTCCGCCGGAATGACATGAATTTGAAAGATCATTCGGGCGGTTAAGATATAAAATGAGGCCGGAAGAGCAGTTTATGCTGATTTTCCGGCCTTTTTTCATGAAAAATGCGCGGCTTTCAAGCTTCTGACAGGGGATGGTAAATTTTGCTTGACTGTTTATATAACCCTACATAGTATGCGCTCACTCTTTGAGGTCAGGTGGTAGACAAAACAGTCTAAACGCTGTGCCTAAAAGCTCAGAGAACGAAAAATTTAGGAATTTTGCGGATAGCCAGAACAGGTTAGGCCTGTTCTGCTGTTTTTTTTATGAAAAACGGGCCGTCCGCTTTGTTGTACGCATTGTAAAATGAGACGTTAAGGAATTAAGATGCCGACAATTAACCAGTTGGTTCGTAAACCACGGAAAGACAAGCCGGTCCGTAACAAGGTACCTGCTTTGGAAGCATGTCCGCAAAAACGCGGCGTATGTACACGTGTTTATACGACAACACCAAAAAAACCTAACTCCGCCCTGCGTAAGGTTGCCCGTGTGCGCCTGACCAACGGGTTTGAGGTTACAAGTTACATTCCGGGCGAAGGCCATAACCTCCAGGAGCATAGCGTTGTGCTGATCCGCGGTGGTCGTGTTAAGGATTTGCCCGGTGTTCGTTATCATGTGCTTCGGGGTGTTTTGGATACGCAGGGTGTATCTGATCGCCGTCAAAGTCGTTCTAAATATGGTACCAAGCGTCCCAAATAAGGATATAAGATATGTCGCGTCGTCACGCTGCTGAGAAACGTAAAGTTCTTCCAGATCCCAAATTCGGTGATCTCATTCTGACTAAATTTATCAACAACCTGATGGTTGATGGTAAGAAATCCACGGCCGAGCGCATCGTTTATGGTGCGCTTGAAATGGTCAAGAGCAAATCAGGTCAGGATCCTATCGAAGTATTTCACCAGTCCCTGAGCAATATCAAGCCTGCGGTTGAGGTTAAATCCCGCCGGGTTGGTGGTGCGACTTATCAGGTGCCGATCGAAGTGCGTGCCGACCGGGCGCAGGCTTTGGCCATTCGCTGGTTGATTGACATGTCCCGCAAGCGTAACGAAAACACCATGACCGAACGTCTGGCCGGTGAGCTTCTTGATGCGCTGAACAATCGTGGCGCGTCTGTGAAAAAACGCGAAGACACACATAAAATGGCGGATGCGAATAAAGCATTCTCCCATTATCGCTGGTAGCGGCAGGGTATAGGGTTAAGACAGATGGCACGTATTACTCCATTAAAAGACTATCGCAACATTGGCATCATGGCCCATATTGATGCGGGCAAGACAACGACAACCGAACGTATCCTTTATTATACCGGTGTCAGTCATAAAATTGGTGAGGTCCATGACGGGGCTGCTACCATGGACTGGATGGAGCAGGAGCAGGAGCGGGGTATTACCATTACCTCTGCGGCGACCACATGTTTCTGGGATGGTTATCGGATCAATATCATTGATACCCCCGGTCACGTGGATTTCACCATTGAGGTAGAGCGGTCATTGCGCGTGCTTGACGGCGCGGTTGCAGTGTTTGATTCCGTTGCCGGTGTTGAGCCACAGTCCGAAACTGTCTGGCGTCAGGCCGACAAATATGATGTGCCGCGCATGTGTTTTGTCAACAAGATGGACCGTATGGGGGCCAACTTCTTCCGCTGTGTTGATATGATCAAGGAACGCCTTGGCTCCAATGCGTTGGTTATTCAATATCCTATTGGCTCGGAAGCTGATTATAAAGGTCATGTTGATCTGGTGAAAAATGTCGCCATCATCTGGGAAGATGAAGAAATGGGCGCCAATTACACCGAGGCCGAAATTCCAGCGGATATTGCTGATGATGTGGCCGCTTACCGTACCGAAATGATCGACATGGTGGTTGAGCTTGATGAAGCCGCCATGGAAGCCTATCTGGAGGGCGAGGAGCCTTCTGAGGAAACTTTGAAAAAATTGATCCGCAAGGGCACCATTGCCGGGGACTTTGTTCCTGTTCTGACCGGAACGGCTTTTAAGAATAAAGGCGTGCAAACTCTTTTGGATGCGGTTGTTGACTTCATGCCGTCACCGCTGGACATTAAAGATGTTGAAGGTGTGGCTGTTGACAGTGACGAGCCGATGACACGTGCGGCGTCTGATGATGAGCCTTTCTCTGCGCTGGCCTTTAAAGTAATGACCGACCCCTTTGTGGGTACCCTGACCTTTGCCCGGATTTATTCCGGCGTATTGGAAGCCGGGACCATGGTCACCAACTCCGTCAAGGGCCGGAAAGAAAAAGTGGGCCGGATGTTGCAAATGCACTCCAATTCCCGCGAAGATATTAAAGAAGCCCGTGCGGGCGATATTGTTGCGCTCTGTGGCTTGAAACAGACCACCACCGGGGATACGCTTTGTGCCAGTAACAAGCAGATCGTTCTGGAACGTATGGAATTTCCGGATCCGGTGATTTCCGTAGCTGTTGAGCCTAAGACCAAGGCCGACCAGGAAAAGATGGGTATTGCCCTCAATCGTCTGGCACAGGAAGACCCGAGCTTCCGTGTCAAGTCTGATGAGGAAAGTGGCCAAACTGTGATTTCCGGCATGGGCGAGCTTCACCTTGATATTCTGGTGGATCGCATGAAGCGGGAATTCAATGTTGAAGCCAACGTTGGGGCGCCGCAAGTGGCTTACCGTGAATCTATCGCCCGTGAAGTTGAAATTGATTATACCCATAAGAAACAATCTGGTGGGTCAGGTCAGTTTGCCCGGATTAAGATGATTGTAACACCTGGTGAGCGTGGAACCGGTATTGCGTTTAATGATGAGATCAAGGGCGGTAATATTCCCAAAGAATATATTCCCGGCGTTGAAAAAGGCATTAATGACATTGCCGCCAGCGGCGCGTTAATCGGCTTCCCGATCATTGACTTTAGCGTTCGCCTGATTGACGGGGCTTATCATGATGTTGATAGTTCTGTGTTGGCCTTTGAAATTGCCGGTCGTGCCGGTATGCGTGAGGCCGCGAAACAGGCAGGCATCAAAATTTTAGAACCCATGATGGATGTGGAAGTTGTTACACCGGAAGATTATATGGGCGATGTGATTGGTGACATATCTTCCCGTCGGGGCCAGATTTCAGGGTCTGAATCCCGGGGACCAAACACCGTAATTTCCGCAAAAGTGCCTCTGGCCAATATGTTTGGCTATGTGAATCAATTGCGGTCTTTCTCTCAGGGGCGGGCGACTTACTCTATGCAGTTTGATCACTATGCCGAAGTACCCCAGAGCGAAGTGGAAAAAGTAAAAGAACAATTTGCGTAACTGAATTTAATTTGAAACTAACTTTTCTCGTGAGGAAAAAGCGAGACGCTTGAATATAAGTGAGAAGGACTTAAGACTATGGCTAAAGAGAAATTTGAACGTAACAAGCCGCATTGTAACATCGGTACAATCGGGCATGTTGACCACGGCAAGACGACGCTGACGGCCGCGATCACGAAAGTGCTTGCGGAAAGCGGCGGGGCAGAATTTGTCGATTTTGCAAATATCGACAAGGCACCGGAAGAACGTGAGCGCGGTATCACGATCTCCACATCCCATGTTGAGTATGAAACAGAGAAGC
>DRKK01000194.1 GCA_011051815.1 Sphingomonadales bacterium
CAAAAAGACGGCCTATTGTGGCTGTACCCGGTCTATTAAAAGAATGGCTTTCGGAAGAACCCGGTTACTTTGTACAGAGACAGGGTAAAAAGGTCAAAAGTATTAAAAAAGCATGGCGAACCATGAGAGATGAACTTCAATGGCCGAACAATATAGTTTCAAAAACAATCCGCCATAGTTTGGCCAGAACCTTACGTACAAATTCCGAATTTAAAAAGAAATATAATATCTTCGTTGATCCTTGGGAATTGTCTGGACATATGGGTCACCAAGCCTCTGGAAGTCTTGAAATTACCGAAGGATACGCTCAATACATCCCAGACGGAGAAAGTACAGTAATTCAAGGACTTAACGCTTATTTCCTCGAATTAGAAGAAAATGTAAATTTTGATTTGCACCCAAGTTGCACCCAAGAAACGTAAAAACGCCTAAATTCCGAATAAGAAAAATCCCGTTAACTCATTGAATTAGCAGGTTTTTTAATGGTCGGAATGACAGGATTCGAACCTGCGACCCCTTCACCCCCAGCGAAGTGCGCTACCAGGCTGCGCCACATTCCGGCATTGAAATACAATAGCGTTGCCGAAGCTATACTGCCTGACGCCTGTGAAATCAATGTGAAAATTTAGAATTTTCGCGGGCTGGACTTGTTGCTTTTACGGCGGTATTGGCGGGTGCCGGGCTTGCCAGCCGTTGACCTTCCCCTATTTCGGCCAGAGGACAAATGTTTGCCAGCAGGATGTTCTGCCGTAATGCCCAGCTCATGGTCTTCCAGCCGTTTGACCTCGTCACGCAGGCGGGCGGCTTCCTCAAACTCAAGGTTTCCGGCGGCCTCCAGCATTTGTTTCTCCAAGTCGGCGATATAAGCCTTCAGGTTATGGCCCACCATATGGTTACCGTCCACATCAAGGGGCACAAGGACATGATCGCCTTCGGCCACGCTTTGGATAATATCGCCGATGGATTTCTTGATGCTTTCGGGGGTGATGCCGTGGGCTTTGTTATAGGCCACCTGTTTCGTGCGTCGCCGGTCCGTTTCATCCAGCGCCGCCTTCATACTGCGGGTGATTTTGTCCGCATAGAGAATCACCTTGCCATCTACATTACGCGCCGCCCGGCCAATGGTTTGGATCAGGGATGTTTCCGAGCGCAAGAAGCCCTCCTTATCCGCATCCAATATGGTCACAAGGCCACATTCCGGGATGTCCAGCCCCTCCCGCAGCAGGTTAATACCCACCAGAATATCAAAGGTGCCAAGACGCAGATCACGGATAATCTCTATCCGTTCCAGCGTATCAATATCCGAATGCATATAACGCACCTTCAGGCCGTTTTCATGGAGATATTCGGTCAAATCCTCGGCCATGCGTTTGGTCAGGGTGGTGACCAGAACCCGGTAACCTTTTTCAATGGTCGCCCTAGCCTCATGGAACAGGTCGTCCACCTGTGTCTCCACCGGTTTGATCTCGCACGGCGGGTCGATAAGACCAGTGGGCCGGATCACCTGCTCAATATATTCACCGCCCGTTTGTTCCATTTCCCATTTGCCCGGCGTGGCCGAGACATAGACCGTTTGCGGACGCAGGCGATCCCATTCTTCGAATTTCAGGGGCCGGTTATCAATACAGGATGGCAAGCGGAATCCAAAATCGGACAGGGTGCTTTTACGAGCATAATCGCCCCGGCTCATGCCGCCGATTTGGGGCACGCTCACATGGCTTTCATCGACGAACAGGAGCATATTGTCCGGCAGATATTCAAACAAGGTTGGCGGGTTGCTGCCCGGTGCGCGTCCCGTCAGGTGGCGGGAGTAATTCTCAATCCCCGCGCAGCTACCCGTGGCGGCCATCATTTCGAGGTCAAGCTTAGAGCGCTGTTCCAGACGCGCGGCCTCCAATATCTTGCCCTGCTTCTGCAAGTCTTTCAGCCGCCAGTCAAGTTCGGCCTTGATGGTTTTCTGGGCCTGTTGCAGGGTGGGACCGGGGGTCACATAATGGCTGTTGGCATAGAGCTTGGTCTGTTCCACATTATGAAGCTTCTCACCGGTCAATGGGTCAAACATGACGATGGCTTCCAATTCATCACCAAAGAAATCGAGACGGATGGCCTGATCCTCATAACTGGCGGGGAAGACCTCTATCACATCGCCGCGTACCCGGAATGTACCGCGCTGAAAGAAATTATCATTACGTTTATATTGTAATTCCACCATCCGGCGCAGCAGGTCACGCTGATCGATCATCATGCCGACCTCAAAGGGGATGGTCATTTCAAGATAGGTTTCCGGTGACCCCATGCCGTAAATACAGGATACGCTGGCAACGATAATCACATCATCGCGCTCAAACACCGCCCGGGTTGCCGCATGACGCATCCGGTCAATCTGCTCATTGATGCTGGCGTCTTTTTCGATATAGGTGTCCGAACGCGGCACGTAGGCCTCGGGCTGATAATAGTCATAATAGGACACGAAATATTCCACCGCATTGCCCGGGAAAAAGGATTTCATCTCGCCGTAAAGTTGGGCGGCCAGGGTTTTGTTATGGGCCATGATGATGGCGGGCCGCTGAGTTCGTTCAATGACCTGCGCCATGGTATAGGTCTTGCCGGACCCGGTCACCCCCAGCAGAACCTGATCAATCAGCCCGTCATTAATGCCGGTCACAAGCTTTTCAATCGCCTGTGGTTGATCACCGGAGGGGGTGAAGTCCGACTGTAGCTTAAAGGCGATGCCGCCCTCTGTTTTCAGGGGCCGCGTATCTTTCTCTTTCATGAGGCAAATCCCGTAAAAGTTTCCCTTTTGTTCTTATCAGGTCGCGCCTTGATAAACAAGGCGAACTTGCGCTATAATCCAAATAACCACAAAGGGCATATCATGGGTAATATTATCAAATTCAGCCGGGCCAGAAAAACACTTGTTCGGCAAAAAAAAACGGCGCAGGCCAGCGAAAACCGGGTGAAATTTGGCCAAAAGAAAACCACGAAATCCCGCACCCGGAAAGAAAAAGAAACATTCGTCACTCATCTGAATAATCACAGGCTGGAAGATTCAGAGGATACAG
>DRKK01000195.1 GCA_011051815.1 Sphingomonadales bacterium
GAGAGAGGAAATCTGCCACTGCTTGTCCGTTTTGGCGGGCCAGAAGTGACATTCCCTTCATAAAGCCGACAGATAAATCATAATGGGTGGTTGGGGTTTTACAGGTCTGCGACTGGCCATCATTATGGCTGCAGTAAAAATCTGTGAACGTACCGCCCACATCGATCCCCACCGTGTAATTATCTATTGTATTCGTCATATCAACTCCCGATACTTCTTAGATCACTGACCAGGGCAAGTGTTGCCTCCAGGTCGGTGTTTCTGTCTAATTCTTTCAAACTTGTGAAAAGTATATTCAAACCCGGCAGGGCGCTTAAATAAGCCTCTGCCTGCTCCCTTGCCACCTCCGGATCATCAAAATCAAGCGGCACCCCGATGCCGTCAATATCTTCTGCCAGATTCTTCAGGGCATCAAGGGGCGGAATTGCCCCATCCTTATCTGCCCCAAAGAAGATGAAGGGCACTTTAAGTTTAGCAAGGCCGGGAAGGAAAGCCGGGTCATAATTTTCCAGATATATGCCCAGCGGCACGCTGTAATAAGTGGCCATATTTTTCAGCGTATTATAGGCTTTTCGCTGCGGCATGGCGATCGGAGACTGGCCCAATGCCGCCCCCTCCCGGAGTAAAAGAATATCAGGCCGAATTTTGCAATAAGCCTCCGCCATTTCCACCGTTTTTTGTTTGAGCTCACCGACCCGCCCGTCCTCACCAAACATATGGAGTGCCAGACTAAGGGGACCTGCCATATTGGCCATACAGCCTAATGAATTTTGTTCCGTCTGTACCAGCCTGCCAAAGGCCTCCTGAGCCACAGAAAAATTTTCCTGATCAATGCTTATTTCCGGCGCCATTCCCAACATCAGGCCATCCATGTCTAAAAGCCGACCGGTCTTCGCCAGATTGGCCCCCCAAAAAGCCGGTTCTGCTATCATCTCAGCATATTCCATACTACCCACCCGGGCCGCCAGCGGCTCAAACATGGTGAGCAATGCCTTGGCGGGGGTCACATTCCGGTTGAGGAAATTATCTAACCTTTCCCTACTCATTTCGCAGCTTTCTCCACTATATAGCGGGCCTTCAGGGCATCAATATCCAGTTCAATTTCATGGGTAAGTGGATGCCCCGGCGGCAGATATTCATTCTCAATCATGGTGCCGCAGGACGGGCAGTAGAACTCTATCAGCCGACAATAATCAGAATCTGGCGTAAAACTGAAAGCTTCGCCCTCCACCAGCGGCGGATGCACCTCTTTCATGTCGCGTTCCGTCACCAGACAGGCTTTTTTATAGTTTTCCCGCGCGGAATTCAGTTCATGATTACAGCGATTGCAACACCAGAGTTCTTTGGAGAGGTCAATATCGAGATATTCGGTAATACGTAATTTACTCATTTCTACACCTCTTCCAACACGGCGTTATTAAATTTATCAACGGTCATCTTCCAGCCATCCATGACCAAAATTGTCGTCATGTCACTTTCAACCAGTGCCGGCCCTTCAACCACACTGTCCCGGCCCAGTTTTTCCCGGTCATAAATCGGCGTTTTGATAAAATCTGATGTATGGCTCACATAAAGCGGGCGGTGGGCCTTGATGGCCTCGGCAACATTGGCGGTATTTTCCGGCAGCTCCTGCATTTCATAATGGGGAACTTCCGCCGTTACCATCAGAGCAATAGTTTCAAGCCATATACCGGCCTCAACAGCTTCTCCAGCCTCCGTCAAGGCCAGAGCAGCCCGCCCTAAAACATCAGACAGTTGCACCGCGTCGTCATAAAAATTCAGAGGGGCCATAATCAAAACGTCCCTTTTCCCCTTACCAGACCTGACAAAAAGCTGTAACTCACCGGTTAATTTATCTTCGGCAAAACCTTCACCGCGCATGTCGCGTACTGCTTCCTGCCATTTCTGATCAATGATATTTTTCAGGAAATTCCGGTCCAGGTCTTCCGAAAATTCCATACTCACCCGACTGTAATAGAGATGCCCGGCGTCCATCAACGACGATGAATAAGCCGATGACACCGATGAGAATGGCGTCATGATAACCTTTGAGGTTTGAGCTTCTGCGGCAATACCACAAGCATGAAGCCCTCCGGCCCCGCCGTAAGCGATGACCACGGGTTTTTCACCGGCACTAAAATTTTCGGCAATATTAGCCACCGCCTGACCCATGCCCCGGTTTACGGTTTCCAGTATCTGAGCGGCGGCTTCCTCAATAGACAGCCCCAAAGGTTCCGCTACATTGCGCAGGATCACATCGCGCGCTTTATCCCTATCAAGTTTCATGGAGCCGCCAAGGAAAAAGTCAGGATCAAGTACCCCAAGCACCAGATTGGCATCGGTAACTGTCGGCTTTGCCCCACCCAGATTAAAACAGGCCGGCCCCGGCAAGGCCCCCGCAGATTGCGGTCCAACCTTCAGCGACCCATCCTCAATATGGGCAATGGAGCCCCCGCCTGTGCCCAGCGCCTGAATGGCCATCATGGGCAGATTGCAGGCGAAACCTTCCACATCCGGCTCAAGGGCATAGCTTGCCTGACCGCCGCGCACATAACCAATATCATAGGATGTGCCGCCCATATCGGTGGAAATCAGATTGTCATAGCCATATAACGCGCCAATTTCCCGCGCCCCCAGCAGCCCTGCCGCCGGACCAGAGTTATAGGTATTGATGGCACGGGTCTTCGCCACGCGGGCGACGGATGCATTATTATGACCGATAAACAGGGTCTTGCGGTAGCCCTTCTGCCGCAGGTCTTCCCCGGCTTTATAGAGCAAACGCGCCAATTTTGCATGGATATAGGCATTGAGCACCGCACTGTTCAGCCGCTCGGCAAGCCCCTCCCGTGCTGAAATATCCGAGCTTAAAAATACAGAAACTGACCCCAGATAATCCCGTGGATATTCAGCTTTGATAATTTTACGTACGGTTTTCTCATTCGCGGTATTAAGATGAGAATTAGCAAAAGACACAACGATACCCCGCGCGCCCCTATCAATCAGAATCTGCACAGCCTTAAGGGTTTGTACGCTGTCCGGTTGTTCTATTGCCGTCCCAGACAGGTCTGTTACTTCATCAAGTTCAATCACCATGGCAGGGTCTATCAACGGGGGCTTTCCTGTATCATCTTCGGTGGGCGACAGGCTCCCCATTCCCTTAGACACCAATAGGCCAATTTTTGACCCATCCCGTTGAATGATTGTATTCGTTCCAATGGTATTGGAGAAACGGATGATATCCGCATCATACAAAAAGTCTTCTACCGATACGTTAAAAACATCCGCCGCCGCCGCAATGGTTTCCATAAAACATATGGTCAAATCATGGGGTGTTGTTGGTACCTTTACGATACGTGCTTCTCCGTCGCAAACAACAAAGCCATCTGTGAATGTGCCGCCCGTATCAATATCTAATGTATATCCCATTAGTACTCCCTATTCCCTTTTGAATGAACTTCGATAACCGCTGCGGCATATGCCTATTTACACATGCCATGCAGAACAAAACCGATTATCTCGTCATAAATTTCTTCTTTACTCATATCCCCATGCGGGTCATACCAGCGCAAAAACCAGTTGATCGTTGCCAATACATTAAACGCCAGAATTTTCAGGTTTTTGGTCCGCACCAGATTATGAGACTGCAACAGGCGGAATTGCTCAACATAGATATCCAGAATTTCCTTCTGAATTCGCTTGTTGATGGTCTTTCCTTTTGGTGACAGCCTCTCCTCATCAATAAAAAATATCTTTGTTTCCCGCTGGTGTTTGGTGGATTCTTCCAAATGAAGTTTCAGCAGTTTTCGAAACCGCTCCAACGGTTCACCCTCACTATGGGCGACGGTTCGTAATTTTTCTGGCAGGCCCTGTACTGAATATTCCAGAATCGCCAGCCATAACTCCTCTTTATTCTCGAAATAATGGTAAACATTCGACACACTCCGATCGATTGCCTTGGCAATATCCCGTATTGACGTACCCACATAGCCCTTCTCTGCAAATAGATCGATTGCAATCTCAAGCAGCTCATCCCTGCGATATCTATTCTTTGTCATAAAAAAAACCTTTTTATTGTTGCATTAAATGTACCCTTTTTTAAGGGGGCCATTTTACGCACAAATGTCAAAGACGAGCAATTAATAATAACGAACGTTCGAGAAATTAGATCGATTGTTCTAGAAGGGTTATATTCGATTTTTAACAGATGTCAATATAAAAAATAGATCAAGTGTTCTAGTCATAAGCTATTGCCCACTTTGACATCTACATAGTTTTTTTTGTTTTTATACTTGTGAAATTTAATATCTTCTTATATCTTTGCCTTAAAAAATAGAACAGTTGTTCTATAAAATTATCTTTATCAGGAGCTTATTAACGTGCGAGGGTTTGTATCTAAATTCTTAAAATGCGCCGGGCGTAACATTCATTTCATGGAAGGGGGAAATCCGGAAAATAGCTGTGTCATTATATGGCATGGTGTAACCGGAACCTGTCGGGACCATGTAGAACTGGCAACACGTCTTGCCACGCGGTATCATGTGATATGTCCGGATTCAATAGGCTGTGGTCTATCTGATTGGGTCGTTGATAAAAACAAAGATCCGGGCCTTGCTTTCTATAGTGATATAGCCCGAGACCTCCTACACCAGTTAGGCATTCGAGAATGCCGATGGATTGGGGCCTCCAAGGGAGGTGGGCTGGGTATAATACTCGCTAATATCATGACAGAATGTTCCATAACCCAACTCGTAATCAATGATATAGGGCCAGGATTACCTGAATGGATGCGCGCCGCC
>DRKK01000196.1 GCA_011051815.1 Sphingomonadales bacterium
ATGATCCTCTACTCTGAGGTCAAACAACCGCCCGTCCCAAGCCGGTAATTTTCTATCTCCGCTAACCACAAGAAGGGCCGCCGACTGTTTACCCCTGATGTCACCGCCCTCATTTTGCGCCGCCTCAAGGGCCGCCATCATACGCGCCGCCAAGTCGCCTTTAGTGTTTTTATAGGCTTTGGCCATCACCTCACAAACGGTTGCCCGGTCCATCAGATTTGCCTGCACGGCAAAGCCACGTCCTACTATATTACAATGTTCTATTATGGCGTGTTCACCGGTAAAATTTATCACTTTCCCGCTGGCATCAACCATGCCGACCTGACGAACATCCGTGTGATCATCCGCCGCAAGCAACGCTGCCAATGCCTTTGGCGCCGTTTTACCCGCACGCATTAAGGCCAATCCCAACGGACCATAGGATTTTTCAACGAAAGATTGGGTTGCCACAGCCCCGATGCCTGGTGCGGCCCAGATAACACTGCCCCCGACGGAAAACCAATGGGACTGAACGGCGGCCCCCAATTCACCCGTTTTTTCATCTCTGGCCACAATTGAATAGGTATGGGCCGGTCGCATTGCCTTGCCCTGCGGGCTGGCCACCGCAAAAGAATTTGCCAGAAAACCAACCGCACTAAAAATCAAGATAAATGAATATTTCATATGTTTTCCTCCCCGGACATTCCCTGTGAACACCACTGCGAAGGCTATCATAGCTTCATCATTTATACAATTGCAGGTTTCGCAGTTACCCCCGCTTGCCCAGCACCTCAAGCACCCTTGCGGCGGCTTCGGGGATATTTGTGCCAGGGCCGAAGATGGCAGCGACGCCCGCATCATAGAGGAAATCATAATCCTGTGCCGGGATCACCCCGCCGCAGACCACCATGATTTCAGCAGCTCCCTCTTTTTCAAGCTCCGTGATCAACTGGGGGATCAGGGTTTTATGACCGGCGGCAAGGGACGAGACCCCAATGATATGAACGTCATTTTCGATGGCTTCACGTGCGGCCTCTGCCGGGGTCTGGAACAGGGGTCCCACATCCACGTCAAAGCCGATATCCGCAAAGGCGGTGGCGATCACTTTTGCGCCCCGGTCATGACCATCCTGTCCCATTTTGACCACCAGCATACGCGGGCGGCGGCCATGACTTTCGGCAAATTTTTCAATGTCTTTCTGAATCTTCTCAAACCCCTTATCGCCTTTATAGGCCGAGCCATAAACGCCGGAAATTGATTTCACTTCGGCCCGGTGACGGTTGAATATCTTTTCCATGGCGTCTGAAATTTCTCCGAGTGTCGCCCGCGCCCGCGCCGCATCCACGGCCTTGTCCAGCAGATTTTCATCCCCCGCAGCGGCTTTTGTCAAGGCATCAAGTGCCGCCTGACATTTATCCGCGTCCCGCGTGGCTTTCACATTTGCAAGCCGGGCAATCTGTGCCTCGCGCACCGCATCATTATCTACATTCAGAATATCAATATCATCTTCTTTGTCCAGACGGTATTTATTGACCCCGACCACCACCTCATCACCCCGGTCTATGCTGGCCTGTTTCAGGGCTGCGGCTTCCTCGATCTTCATCTTGGGCATACCGGTTTCAACGGCCTTGGTCATGCCGCCCATATCCTCAACTTCAGTGATCAGCTTCCAGGCCTCCTGCACCAATTCGTTGGTCAAGTGCTCCACATAATATGACCCGCCTAGGGGATCAACCACATGGCACATGCCGGTTTCCTCCTGCAAAACAATCTGCGTATTGCGGGCAATGCGGGCGGAAAAATCGGTGGGCAGGGCGATGGCTTCATCCAGCGCATTGGTGTGGAGCGACTGTGTCCCGCCCAGCATTGACGCCATGGCTTCAACCGTAGTGCGGATGACGTTATTGTAAGGGTCTTTTTCGGTCAGCGACACGCCGGACGTCTGACAATGGGTGCGTAGCATCATGCTTTTCGGGTTTTTAGCGCCGAAATTCTCCATGATCTGGGCCCAGATGGTGCGGGCCGCGCGCAGTTTCGCCACCTCCATGAAAAAATTCATGCCAATGGCAAAGAAAAAACTTAAGCGCGGGGCAAAGGCATCAATATCAAGGCCTTTTTTTAAGGCCGCCCGGACATATTCCATACCATCCGCCAAGGTAAAGGCCAGTTCCTGTAACTGAGTCGCGCCCGCTTCCTGCATATGATAGCCGGAGATGGAAATGCTGTTGAATTTCGGCATCTCGCGAGAAGTATATTCGATAATATCGCCGATAATCCGCATGCTTGGCTCCGGCGGATAGATATAGGTATTGCGGACCATAAACTCCTTCAGAATATCATTCTGAATGGTGCCACTGAGCGCATCCCGGCTGACGCCCTGTTCCTCGGCGGCAACGATGTAAAAGGCCAGACACGGCAGAACCGCGCCGTTCATGGTCATGCTAACCGACATCTGATCCAGCGGGATCTGATCAAAGAGGATTTTCATATCCGCCACACTGTCAATGGCAACCCCCGCCTTGCCCACGTCGCCCTGCACGCGCGGATGGTCGCTGTCATAGCCCCTGTGGGTGGCCAAATCAAAGGCCACGCTCAGGCCCTTTTGCCCGGCGGCCAGATTACGGCGGTAAAAGGCATTTGATTCCTCGGCAGTGGAAAAACCGGCATATTGACGAATGGTCCAGGGCCGACCCGCATACATGCTCCCGCGGACACCGCGTGTGAAAGGGAAAAAGCCCGGCAGATTATCAATATGAGGAATGTTCGCCACATCTTCCGAAGTATAAAGCGGCTTGACCTTTATACCCTCCGGCGTGTTCCAGTCCAGATCACTGAGTGGCCTGCCGCGCAATTCCTTGCCCACAAGTGACTGCCAGTCGGTGATGCTTTTCCGCGTGTCTTTGGTCATTAAAATTACCCGTCTTAGCCATTTACATCAAAATCTTGTGCGGCGCAGTATGCACAAATGTTACCCATGAGTAAAGTTTTTAGTTTGATAACGCCATATTCCTGTTGTCGCCCAAAGCGATACGTTATAGTCTGTCCACAATCATCTATATGAGAAAAATAACATGAAAAAAATTCTTTTGGCAATGGGCCTCAGCTTGATGTTATCTGTTGGTGCACTGGCGGAAAATACAACAGCGCGTTTTCAGAAAATTCTGGATGACCATTGGGCCACTTACTTAAGCGAATATCCGGCATTCGCCGCCGGGCTGGGCCACCATGAATATGATGGAAAGCTCGGCCAAAATACACCGCAAGCCCAGAAACGCCGCCAGAATTATAACGCGGAAATTCTGACCCGCCTGGCCGCAATCGACCCGGATGACCTGACCAAAACGGCGCGGCTCAATTATGATGTTTTCCGGAGCGAACGGCTGATGGAACAGGAAAGCGCGCAATTTCCCGGCCATCTCTTTGCTATCACCAATCGGGAGGGCTGGCATATGTCCTTCGCCCAGATGCCGGGTAATATGTCGTTTCTGGAACAGGCGGATTATGAGAGTTATCTGGGGCAGATGGCCGATTACCCGCGCTTTAACGATGAAAATATAGCCGTCCTACAAGAGGCCGTGGATAAGGGCTATACCCAATATTGCCCCTCTATGGCGGGGTATGAAACGTCCATTTCCAGTCATATTGTCACGGATGTGACCAAGAGCGTTTTTTATGCCCCCTTTCGCCAGTTTCCCGGTAAAATATCACCAGATAAGCAAAAAGAGATCACCAAACGCGGCGCGAAACTGATTAAAGACAAGGTCATTCCGGCTTATAAAAAATTCTATGACTTCTATCAAACGGTCTATGCGCCGGCTTGCCGCAAGACGGTTGGTATTACCAGCCTGAAGGGCGGCAAAGACTATTACGCTCATCTGATCCGCTATTTCACCACCACCACCATGACACCTGATGAGATTCATCAAAAGGGCCTGAGCGAAGTCAAACGCCTGCGCGGGGAAATGGCCGGGATTATCAAGAAGGTTGGTTTTAAAGGCAGCTTCAAAGAATTTATCACTTTCCTGCGCACCGACCCACGTTTTTACACCGATGATCCGCAAGACTTGATGGAAAAGGCCGCCCTGATTGCCAAGCGCATGGATGGGCAACTGCCAAAACTCTTTGGTTTCCTGCCCCGCAATCCCTACGGGTTAAAGGAAATCCCGGCTGATATTGCCGAAAAAACCACCACCGCCTATTACATGCCATCCGGCGGCAATGGCAAGACGGCGGGCAATTATTTCGTCAATACGTCCCTGCTGAAAACCCGGCCCCTCTATACCCAGGAAGCCTTGGGCTTTCATGAGGCGGTGCCGGGCCATCACCTGCAAATCGCCATCCAGAAAGAACTGGATATGCCCATGTTCCGGAAATATGCCGGGTTCACCGCCTTCGTGGAGGGCTGGGCGCTTTATAGTGAACGGCTGGGGCTGGAGGTCGGCTTTTACACCGATCCTTATAGTGATTTTGGGCGCCTGACCTATGAAATGTGGCGGGCCTGCCGGCTTGTGGTCGATACGGGGATGCATGCCAAGGGCTGGTCCCGGCAAAGGGCCATTGATTATATGGTGGCGAATACGTCGCTGAGTGTCCATAATATCACCACCGAAGTGGACCGTTATATCACTTGGCCGGGGCAGGCGCTGGCCTATAAAATTGGCGAGTTGCGCATCACGGCCCTGCGGGAAAAGGCGCAGCGGGAATTGGGCGATAAATTTGACCTGAGGGCCTTTCATGATACGGTGCTGGGTAATGGTGCCCTGCCCATTGCCATTTTGGAAAAAATCGTCACGGACTGGATACACACCCAAAAATGATAAAAAATATATTTCTGAGCCTGTTTCTCTCCCTGATGATCGGCCCCCATGCATGGGCCAACAACAGTGATGATTTCCAGAAAATCCTGACCGACCATTGGGCGCGGGCCACAAAGGAAAAAGTCTTTTTCCGCACTGACCCCGATGGCTTTCGCATGAATGGCACCCTGCCGGAATTAAGCAAAGCCGCCCGGGACCGCCGTGCCGCCTTCAACGATAAAATCCTCAAACGCCTGAGCCATATCACGGAAAATAAGCTGACTAAAAAGGACCGGATCAGCTATAAAATTTTCAAATTCGAACGGCAGACCGAGGCCGAGAGCTACCGCCAACCCGGCCATTTATTCCCCATCACAAAATTATTTGGCTATCACACCTATTTTGCCGATGCCCCGGCGAATATGGCGTTCCTGAAAGCCCGTGACTATGAAAATTATCTGATCAGCCTTGCCGATTTTCCGCGCTATAACCGGGAAAATATAGCCTTGCTGAAGGAGGCTGTTGCAAAAGGTTATGGCCATTATTGCGCATCCATGACGGGCTATGAAACCACCATCAGCCAACATATCGTCAAGGAGGCAAAAACCAGCATATTTTACGCCCCCTTCACCAACTTTCCGCCACAAATTTCACCGGATCAACAGGCCCGCTTTACCGAACAGGGTTTGAAACTAATCGCTGAAAAGGTCATTCCGGAATATCAGGCCTTCTATGATTTTTATATGAAGGACTATAAACCTAATTGCCGCAAACAACCCGGCATCAGCAGCGTCAAAGGCGGGGCGGTCTATTATAAATCACAGATTGAATATTTCACCACCACCGATATGGGACCACAGGAAATTCATGACTTGGGCTTACGTGAAATCGCCCGTATCCGGGGGGAAATGACCGCCATCATGAAAAAGGTCAACTTCAAAGGCAGCTTCAAAGACTTTCTGAGCTACCTGCGGTCCGAAGAGAGATTCTATGCCAAAAGCGAACATGAGCTGCTGGCGGACGCCGCCCTGATTGCCAAAACCGTGGAAGGCGAATTGCCAAAGTTTTTTGGCCGGTTGCCCCGCAATACCTATAGCATAAAGGCGGGTATCCGGGGGGCTTTCTATATGCCGTCCTCAGGCGATGGCACAACATCCGGGACATATTTTCTGGGCACCCGTGATCTTCATACCCAACCGCTCTATACGCTGGAGGCCCTGACCTATCATGAGG
>DRKK01000197.1 GCA_011051815.1 Sphingomonadales bacterium
CAATGAAAACCAGAGCCAATCCCCCAAGACCATTGCTGATCAGGGTACTTGCCCGGCTTTTAAAGCCTTCGGATTGATCATCCCAGATAACCGCCTCGACACCATCGGGCAGGCTGGGTTTTAATTCTTCTTCCACATATTTTGTCACCGCCTCGCTGACGGCGACCACATTGGGGTTTTCGCCGGTATTCACATTTAGCAAAATGGCATTCTTGCGGTTAATATGGGCCATGAATTTATCTTCGGTGAAGCCGTCAACCACCTTGGCCACATCGCTGAGCAATACCCTTGTGCCGTCTTCGTTGCGCAGGACCACAATATTTTCAAAATCAGCCCCGGTATAGCTTTGCCCCCGGGTCATGATCTGAATATTACCGGATTCATTGTCTACCTTGCCGGCGGGCATATTAACAGATGACCTTGAAATAGCCTGAGCCACATCGTTAAAACTCAAGCCGTATTTCTGCAAGGTAAATTCATCAACCTCAATGGAAATTTCATAGGGCCGTATGCCGTTCAGTTCCACACGGGCAACACCTTTGAGGGCCGCCATTTCATTACGGATGCGCCGCCCCATTTCTTTTAATTCCGCCTCGGGTAGATCGGCGGCAATGGCAACGCGCATGACGGCATTATTAAACACCGGCTGGCTGACCATGGGCCGTTCTGACAGGCGCGGGAAAGTGTTGATGGAATCGACCCGGGCCTTCACATCATTCAAGAGCTTCTGCATGTCATAATTATCCAGCCCTTCGATGGTGACAAAACCGATGCCTTCACGGGCCGTACCCCAGACGCGCTTTACCCCGTCAAGGTCATAGACCGCCTCTTCAATACGGATAATGATACGTTCTTCCACCTCTTCCGGGCCAGCGCCCAAATAGACAACGGAGACTTCAATCTGATGAGGGGTGATGCTGGGAAAGCTTTCCTTACCCACCTTTTGCAAACCGACCAGTCCACCAATAACCAACATGACCATCAACAGGTTGGCCGCAACCGGGTTATGGACAAACCATTTCATGATACCGTTCATGAGGCTTCTCCAGCAGCAAGGTCATATTTGACCAGAAGACCGTCCACATCAACACCAAGTTGTGATTTGCAGACAATATCGCCGTCTTTCAAACCTTCGGAAATCACCACATAATCCCGGTTGGATTCCACAACATTAACTTTGCGGGTTTGCAGTTTATTATCCTTGTCCACCACAAGTACCTGATTCCCCTGTCGCAACACGGCGCGGGGCAGTTGGAATACCGTGTCATAAACATGGCCTTCGACCTCTGCAGACACAAATTGCCCGATACTGATGGGTAGTTTCCTATCCACGGACAAAAGCTGATCTCCGCGCAATTGCGCCACCACATACATGATACGGGTTTTGGTATCTACCAGCCCTTCACTTCGGACGATCTCGGCCTTCCATTTGCTTTCCTGATCGGCAAAACGTCCGGTCAATGTGACATCCAGATGAACGGTTCCGTTGCGCAATCCGGCAATATCAAACTGGGCAAGGTCCTTGTTGGACATAGGCAGACGCACTTCCAGCACATCAGTAGAAAAGAATTTCCCAATATTGGTACCCACACTGATGAATTGCCCCAAGTCAACATTTTTCGTGGTCAGCATGCCGGTAAAGGGTGCGCGAATTTCGGTGCGTTCCAGGTTAAGCTGGGCAACTTTAAGATTGGCTTCTGCGGCGTTTACCTTTGCCTGTGCATCGGCGAGCTGAGGCTTGCGCAAGGTGAGGTCAGATGCTGCCCCATGGCCCAATTCTTCCCATTCGGTTTTGGCAATATCAGCTTCTGCCTGTTCCCGAATCAGCTGCTGGCGACTTTCCATAACCCGCGCCTCTGTTGATGTCACCGCATATTGGTAATCACGGGGGTCTAGGCGAATAATCACCTCACCCTTTTTAAACATGCCGCCGGCAACAAATTTATCGGCGACGTAAACCACCTGACCGGAAACCTGTGGCACCAGATTAATGGATTGTTTGGCCTCTACCGTACCTTGCGTTTTCACATACAGACTGACCCGGCCCTCATGGGCGGTAACCACCCGGATATTCCGGGCAATTTCCGTAACCGGCTTTTTCTCCGGCTCTGGTTTGGCCATGACCATGATGCCACTGGCAACACTCGCCACGACAATAATTATTAGCGGCAACATGACGTATAAAATTTTCTTTGCCGTGATCATAATGAAGTTCCTTTGTCACTTTCTGCGGCAGAACTTTGGTCGCTTGTTTGGTGCACCTTATTATTCTGCTCTGTTGTAAAATCCCCGCCTAATGCTAAATGCAGTGCGATTCTGTTATTGATTAATTGTTTTTTGACCGATAAAAGCTGGCTCTGTTGGGCCAGGCTCTGACGTTGTGACGTCAATAAAGTAGAAATCTTGATCAAGCCCCGACCATATTGATCCAGCGCCACTCTTTCCGCCTCAACAGCATTTTTGGCAGCCTTGGCGGTGAACTCTACCTGCTCACGTAACGCCCGTTCGCTGGACAGGGCGTCTTCCACTTCCTTGAAGGCGGCCAATAGCGTTTTGGTAAAAACCTGTTTTTCCGCCTCGAATTGTTGCTTGCTGGCCTTGGCCGTATA
>DRKK01000198.1 GCA_011051815.1 Sphingomonadales bacterium
ACCCTTAACTTTCCCCTGTTTCTGGGCGGCTTGCTCAGTATGATTGCCGCCCTGCTCCATGTCGCCATCATTATCGGCGGGCCGAACTGGTATCGTTTTTTTGGCGCGGGCGAGCAGATGGCCCTCATGGCGGAACAGGGGAGCTGGTATCCGCCGCTGGTCACATCCGGTATTGCACTCGTCCTGTTTATCTGGGCACTTTATGCCTTCTCCGGTGCCGGAACTATCCGAAAACTGCCCCTGCTAAAAACCGGCCTTGTGATCATATCCGGCATATATCTGTTGCGGGGCCTTGCAATCATCCCGGCCTATTTCCTTATGCCGGAAGCCATCGATGATTTTCTGGTCTGGAGTTCTCTTATCTGCCTGATTTATGGCATCACCTATGCCATCGGCACCCGAAAGTTATTTCTTCAATATCCCTGACCCATATGGTAAAGATGAAATATCGGGCAAAAAACAATAATCATCGCCCACCAAAATAAAGGGGACGAAAATGGACTTTCTGTGGTTTTTTCTTATTTCTGCTCTGGCTCTGTTTATCTATTGGCAGGGTCGGGAGTTAAACAAACTGAAAGAGAGAATCAGCCGTATTGAACTGCGCGCCATCAAATCCACGAAGCAGGCTGAGAAAGCCCCCGTTACCGAAAAAACAGCCCCGCCAAAAACCATTAAAAAACCACAAAGGGCCGCCATAAAAACAGCACCACCAAAGGCTGAAAAAAACACCCTAAAAAAACTGGAAGAAAGCCTGTCAACCCGCTGGATGGTTTGGGTGGGCGGTTTGGCCATTGCGCTCGGCGGTGGATTTCTGGTGAAATATTCCATTGATGCCGGCATTCTAAGCCCCGCCGTCCGGGTTAGCCTTGGCTTCCTTATGGGGCTTGCCCTGACAGTAAGCGGGGAAATTCTGCGTCAACGGCGGGTCAACCTCAAATGGCTGGCGGGATCACCCGATTACCTGCCCAGCGCCATTTCCGCCGCCGGATTATTTTCTGCCTTTGCCGCCATCTATGCCGCCTATGCGCTCTATGACCTACTGCCCGCCCTTATGGCTTTCATCGGCCTAGCCCTGCTGTCTTTTGCCGCGTCAGGGCTGGCCTGGTATCAAGGGCGTTTCTTTGCCTATCTGGGGATGATTGGCGGCATTCTGGTCCCGGCCCTTGTCACCACCGGCCCGCCCAGCGCATGGGGACTGTTCCCCTATCTTCTGGTGATTATCGCCGCCAGCCTGTGGGTCTCCCGGCAAAAGGCCTGGCATGACGTGGCGGCCACGGCCCTCTGTCTGGCCCTGCTTTGGGTATTTTTCTGGATTCCAACCAATTGGCATAGTGGGGATATTATACCGGTTGGGCTGTATCTTTTGCTTTTGGGCGGACTGAACGGGCTGTTGCTGAGCGGGGCCAGCCCGGAACGGCTAACCGACAGCACCTATAGCGGCATGATGAAGGGCAACGGCATCACCCTGACATCAGATATTGTCATGGGCCTGATCACGCTCCTGTTGATCAGCATCGTCCGGGTGGATGATTACAGCATGACCGGCCTGATGCTGATTGCCGCCGGGCTTGTGGCCCAAGCCTATGCCATCCACCGCTCGCCTGCCAATGACTTGGGCGGTGTGATTGCCCTATGTGGGGTCATGTTCCTGTTTGTCACATGGCATGTACCCAATCTGCTTGAATTTCAGGGCAGTCTGGCACCCTTTGACCAGTTAAAAACCGCTTGGGCCCCAACAGTACCGCCGGGCCTTGAAAAATTCGTAACCACTATTTTGATCTTCACTGCCGTGACGGGCTTTGTCATCTTTGGCCGCTTACAGAGCCTGATGCGGCGGAATATGTGGGCCAGTATGGGCAATATAGTCCCGATTCTGATGCTGATTGTCACATATTGGCGGGTGGCGGACTTTGCCCCCAGCGTAACATTTGCCCTTGCCGCTCTCATTCTGGCCTGCCTGTTTGTCATTGCAGTGAACCGTCTTATGCGCGGCAAAGATAATATTACGGCGGTTGCCGCCTATGCTGCCGGGGCGACCACGGCCATCTCGCTGGGCATTGCCATGGTCCTGCGGGATGCCTGGCTCAGCTTTGCCCTTGCCCTGCAAATTGTTGCCCTCGCCCATATCTGGCGCGCCTTAGGGGTCAGAGGTCTGCGCACATTAGCCCTCATTCTGGCGGCCATTGTTTTTGTCCGCCTGACCTTGAATGGCTCCATACTGGATTATGGCAGTGGTGCGCCCCTGCCCGCCGTTAACTGGCTGTTTTATGGCTATGGCCTGACCGCCGCTTTCTTTGCCTATGCCGCCCGGATTTTCGGGCCGGAGGGAGAAAATGATCGGCTGATGTCGGCCTTGCGCGGCGGGGCGATCCTGCTCACCGTGGCTTTTGTCACGCTGGAAATGCGGGCCTTGTTCAGCGAAGATCACACACTATCATCTGACCCCACAGACCTTGAAATTGCCCTTCAGGTCATCAATTGGGGCATCGCCACCACCATCCTGTTCTGGTATGAGGTAAAGAATAATGACCAATTATTTGGCAAGTTACGACGGTTTATGACCTTTGTCTCCCTGCTCGGTATCATTGTTGGCGGCGGAATGCTGAATAATGTATTTTTCGACTTAAATGATGTGGGAGACACCCCGATTTTCAATCTACAGTTCCTGCAATTTCTGATCCCCGGCCTGCTCTATGGCTTTAAGGCCTATATTGCCAGCCGGGCCAACAAGCCACGGAGCCTGAAACTCTATGGTATTTTGGCCTTTCTGGTCATCTGGTTCTGGACCACGGCGGAGGTCTATAACGGTTTCCACCCCAACGAATTCATGGGCACGGTCTCTGACTGGGAATGGTATGCCTATTCACTGGCCTGGCTGCTTTATGCGGTAGCACTTCTGCTGGGTGGCTTGAGGTATGACCAGGCCAATATCCGTAAAGCCGGACTTCTGGTTTTGGCTATTGTCGTACTGAAAGTCTTTCTTGTTGATATGAATCAGCTGGCGGGCCTATCCCGCGCCCTGTCCTTCATAGGGCTTGGCGGGGCATTGATCGGTCTGGGCTACCTCTATCAAAAACTTGGGCTGAAAAATGCCCAAAACTGAACTGGATATATTGCAACAGAAAATCGTGGCCTGCCAGCATTGTGCGAAAATGCTCCCCCATGCCCCGCGTCCGGTTATTCAAGTTTCATCTGCCGCCAGAATTTTGATTGTCGGGCAGGCGCCGGGACGCAAAGTCCATGAAAGCGGCATTCCCTTCGATGACCCAAGTGGCGACAGACTTCGGAAATGGATGGGCATTGATAAAGATATTTTTTATGATGCGGGCCGCATTGCCATTGTCCCCATGGGCTTTTGCTTTCCCGGCACGGGCAAATCCGGTGATCTGCCACCCCGGCCAGAATGTGCCGAAAAATGGCGCAGCTCCCTGTTGGCAAAACTGGATCAGGTCAAACTTACTCTTGTTATCGGCCAATATGCCATTAATTGGCACCTGAAGGGCAGAAAACACCAAAATCTAACAGAAACGGT
>DRKK01000199.1 GCA_011051815.1 Sphingomonadales bacterium
CATTATAGGCATTGGTTCCCTGATCTTTGTCGACTTTGCAACGGCCATGAGTGGCACGGAAGCGACCCTGAAAAATGCCATGTCCCTTGTATTGGGCGCTTTGTCATTACTGGGCTTAAGTATTTTTGCACCCGCCATTGCCGCAGGGCTGGTGAGCGGCGCGCCGCAGCTCGGGGCAGGGGCGGCGATCGGAACCGCTGCCGCCGGAGCTGCTACAATGGCCGTCGGTATGGGGGCTGGAGCCATGGCGGCCAAGGGTGCTGCCAGCATGGCAACGGGTGCGGTGAATGCTGGTGCCAAGGTTGCCGGTCAGGCGAGTGGTTCCTATGGTTTATCGAAAGCCACGTCGGATGGCGGCATGGCGTCAGGTCTCAAAGGTGTTGGCCAGTCTTTTGCGAGTTCACTAAAGCAAAAAGCTTCCGCTCCTATTAATGCCGCTAAGGATAGCTATGCGGAGGGCCGGAAAAATGCATGGGCAACAACCGGCGGCGGGTCTTCTGGTTCTCCTCATACGGCCTCTGCCCCTGATAATGCCATGCCAGACTGGGCGAAACGCATGAAGTCGGCACAGGCCATTAAATCTGCGGGAAGTGCATCTGTACATGCCCTGAAAGAAGGTGACCGACCGGGAGCCGCTGCCAACCCTTCCCTCCAGTCATCCGACGAATAACTCAAATCATAAATCATATATAGCGAGAAAAATTCATGAAAATTTTTAAACGACAACGTCTCAGCTACGGCGATTCCGGCACGCCCGAAACGCCTTTCCAGAAAGCCGGTGAACTTTGGGACCGGCGCATGGGGTCCGCCCTGATGCAGGCCAGAAACTGGCGACTTATGGCCTTTATGTGCCTGGGATTAACGACTGTATTAACGGTGGCCCTGATTGAGCTCAGTTCCAGCAGCCGGATCACACCCTATGTGGTGGAAGTGGGCAGTAAGGGTGAAGTGCGGGCGATCGGTTCGGCTCTGGATCAATATTCACCCACCGATGCGGTAATAGCCTATCAGTTGAGTGACTTTATCCAGAAGGTGCGCTCATTGCCCTCCGACCCCGTGGTTCTTCGGGAAAACTGGCTGCATGCCTATGAGATGGTCACGGACCGGGGAGCCAATATCCTCAATCAATATGCCAGAGAAAATGATCCCTTCAAGTCCCTTGGGGAGAAAACCATCACTGTCGAGGTCACGAGCATTGTGCGTGCATCAAAAGACAGCTTTCAGATTAAATGGCGGGAGAGCCATGTGCGAAATGGCAGCCTGTCGGAAACGCAGAATTACACGGCCATAATGAGCCTTGTGTTCGAGCCGCCCCGCGATGTGGCAACGCTGAAAACCAATCCGCTTGGTCTTTATATCCACGATCTCAACTGGAGCCGGGATTTTAATCCAAAAACAACAAATAACAAAGGAACCCTGAAATGAAACATCTCATCATAATCATGCCATTTATATTACTGACGGCCTGCGCAAGTCAAAAACCCGTGGAGCTATCACCGCCGCAGGAATATGCTCCGGCCATCGAAGTCAGAAATGTCCCGGATGAGGTCCGGATTGTGGAGGTGCCGAAAGTATTGGCCCTTCAGGGGCAATTGAAAGAACTATCTGAAGCCAGGCCTGATAAAAAATTAACGCCTGTACAGGCAGTTACCAGGGCTCACCAAAAAGCTTTATGGCAGCCGGGAGAGGGACGCTATTTTAATGCCATTCAGAATTATCCTTTTACCAAAGGTGCGTTATATCAGCTCTATGCCGCCCCCGGCCATGTGACCGATGTTAGTTTGGAGCCGGGAGAGAGTTTGCAATCAGTTTCTGCCGGAGATACGGTCCGCTGGGTTATTGGGGATACGATAAGCGGGTCCGGTGCCATGGCTCAGGTGCATATTCTGGTAAAGCCCATTGAAGCCGGGCTAGCCACTAATCTGGTGATTATCACCGACCGGCGCAGCTATCATCTGGAACTGAAAAGTCTGGAGAAAACTTATATGGCGGCGTTAGGATGGAGCTATCCCCATAGTGAAATCCGGAAACTGAAGCAGCAGAATATTCTCGCCCGGGCCGGTCAGAACAGCTCGGTATCCTCAGACCTGAATCTGGATGAGCTCAACTTTGCCTACACCATTACCGGTGACACCCCGGACTGGCGGCCATTCCGCGCCTTTGATGACGGGCAAAAGGTTTATATCGAGTTCCCGGGAGATATTGCCACCGGCGAAGCGCCGCCACTCTTTGTGCTGGGCTCAAAAGGTCAGGTGGAACTGGTCAATTACCGTATGCGAGGCCACTATTATGTGGTGGACCGGCTGTTCAGGGCCGCCGAACTCAGGCTCGGTGAAGACCCGCAGCAGAAGGTCCGTATATTCAGAAAAACCGGAAAACAGACCAGAAAACAAAAAAGGGGGCGCAAATGACCGAAACCCTTGAAATCCGGTCCCGCCCGAAACCGGTCAGCCGCCTGAACCGGAAGATGGTGATTCTGGCGGTTCTTATCCTGATCGGACTATTGGCTTTTTTAAGTTTTTATGCCCTGGAGCCAAAGGCGAAGAAGGGGGAAGGGCAGAAGGAGCTTTATAATATCACCCATAAACAAAAGGCTGAGGGGCTGGCGGAATTGCCCAAAAGCTATCAGGATATAAAACCATCCTTTCCCAAGCTGGGCGCACCCTATATGGGGGATACAGGGCCAGCCCTGCATGCCGCTGAAATAGATGCGGGTGTTGATGAGCCAATAGCTACAGGCAATATTCAGCCTTTCAGGCCGTCACCTGTTGAGGAAAACGAGCGGGCGGAGCGGATACGCAAAGCCCGGCAACAATCTCTGGCCCGGGAGTCAGCGGTGTTTTTCCAGACATCGGGGGCTACAGTCAAATCTGAAGCCGGGCAGGGCGCAGCATTTTCTTATGAAAATGACCTTGTAGGTCTACAGCAGTTAATGGCTCTCGGGTCAGGGGGACCTGCGCCTACGACAAACAGTCCTTCTGCGCAGGACCGGAAGAAAGCGTTTTTACAAAAACCTGCCAGTGGTTCTGTCGTTAATAAATATGGTCTTTTGGGGCCACTGTCTCCCTATAGCCTGATGTCTGGTACGATTATTTCGGCCAGTCTGATTACGGGTATCAATAGTGACCTGCCGGGGCAGGCCCTGGCCCAGGTGTCAGAAAATGTCTATGATACGGTGACAGGGAAATATCTATTGATTCCGCAAGGCTCCAGACTGATTGGCCGCTATGACAGTGAAATATCCAGCGGCCAGCAGAGGGTGCTGGTGGTCTGGGACCGGATTATCCGGCCTGATGGCAGTAGCGTTCAAATTGATAATATTGGCGGCACGGATAAGGCCGGATATGCCGGTCTTGCGGACAGGTTTGACTGGCATACGGGCAGGCTCCTGAAAGGCATAGGCCTTGCCACATTGCTGGGTGTCGGTACCGAACTGGCGTACGGCGGCGCAAATGGCTCGCTTGCCGAAGCAATCCGTGACAGCAGTCAGTCCAACATCAACAAGGCCGGACGAAAGATCATTGACCGGTTTCTCAACATTCAACCCACCATCACCATTCGCCCCGGCTGGCCCGTGCGCGTTATCGTCGGCAAAGACATCATCCTGACACCATTTGGAGAAACATCATGACAGGTCTTAAAATCAAAAAAATACCCGATAGAACGCCGGTCAAGATCACGCTTTCTCTCCCGCCAGAGATCCATTCGGATTTATTGATATATGCTGAAATATACCAAAGAGAGCATGGCTGTGCTGAAACCCCGCAAATACTGGCAGTTCAAATGATCACGGCCTTCATCCAAAGTGACAGCGGGTTCAGAAAAGCAAAACAGCTAATGCCGGAAAAAGAAAACGCCGTTTAAGGAAGCGGGCAAATTGATTGTTTAAAATCTCCCCTATCATTGATTCAGCGCGTTTATACCGCCTGATGTCTGTAACGCAACAGATCTTCCGCGCCGAAAATCCGTGAAGACTGTTGCGTTACAGTCCAATATCAGTCTGTGG
>DRKK01000200.1 GCA_011051815.1 Sphingomonadales bacterium
GGCTTTACCTTTACCAGCCATATTGCGGTGACCTTTGCCATGGCGGCCTTTGTTTTCATTGGCGTGACCCTGATCGGCCTGTTCAAGCATGGTTTTAAATTTTTCAGCCTGTTCCTGCCTCACGGCACGCCGTGGTGGTTGTTATGGCTGATCATACCGATTGAGGTTATTTCATATCTGTCACGTCCCATCAGCCTGTCTGTGCGTTTGTTCGCAAATATGGTGGCCGGTCATACCATGCTGAAAGTATTTGGCGGCTTTGTGGTGGCTTTGGGGATATACGGCTTTGCACCCTTTTTATTCATTGTCGCCCTGACCGGGCTGGAATTGCTGGTGGCTTGTTTGCAGGCTTATGTGTTTGCCATCCTGACCTGTATGTATCTGAATGATGCCCTGCATTTACACTAGGGCCCATGTAACGTAGTATTTGAAAATCAATTTTTAAAAATAAGAGGAAGTTAAAATGGAAGTAGAAGCAGCAAAAATGATCGGTGCGGGTCTCGCATGTTCAGCCCTGATTGGCGCCGGTATCGGTATTGGTAATATCTTCGGAAGCTATGTTTCCGCAGCGATCCGAAATCCTTCTGCAGCACCACAGTTCTTTGGTAATGCCATGCTTGGTTTTGCCCTTGCCGAAGCAACGGGCCTATTTGGTCTGGTTATTGCCTTCATCATCCTGTTCACCTAAGTTTTATACAGGCCTGATCCTGCTAACCCGGATCAAGGAGAGAAGACAATGCCACAATTAGACCCCGCCGTATTCCTGCCCCAGATTTTCTGGCTGTTCGTGCTGTTTGGATTGGTTTACCTGTTCATCGCCCATAGCGCCACACCGAAAATCACTCAGGTACTGGAACGGCGTCAGGACCGTATCGCGGCTGACCTGCAGGAGGCTGAGAAGCTTCAGGCACAGGCCGAGGGCGCCAGAGCGGCCTATGAACAGGCTTTGGAAGAAGCCCGCGCTAAGGCGGTTGCAACTGTTGCCGAAAAACGCGAAGCTATCAAGCTAGATGTGGAGGCGGAATATCGCAAGCTTAGCGAAAGCCTTGGTGAGCAGATTGCCGAAGCGGACGCGCGCATTGTCGCGGCCAAAGACAAGGCTCTGAAAGATATTCGCGTGATGACAGCGGATGTCTGTGGCTCTCTTATCCAGTCTGTATCCGGCCTTGACCTTGATCAGAAGGCCATCGCGGCACAGGTGGATGAAAAATTTGATGCGGTGAGGGAAAATGGCAATGGCTGAACAAAATCCAACGCAGGAACATATGGCAGAAGTGGGCCATAAAGAGGTTCACCACGGCTATGATCATTTGTATCAGGACCCGGCCTTTTGGGTTGGTGTGGCGATTGTCACTTTCTTTCTGCTGTTAATCTGGAAGAAAATTCCGGCCATGATCGGCAAGATGCTGGATGCTAAGGTCAATGAAATATCTGCCCAGCTTGATAATGCCCAGACTCTTCGCGAGGAAGCCTCGGCTTTATTGGCGAAATATCAGCGGGATCAAAGGGATGCGGAAAAAGTAGCGGCCGAAATGATTGCCCATGCGGAAGAAGAGGTTAAACTTCTGGCCGGGGAAGCCAAGGTTCAGATTGCGACGATGGTGGATCGGCGGACAAAACTCGCCGAACAGAAAATTGCCCAGTCCGAGGCCAATGCCCTGAAGGAAATTCAGCAGCTTTCCGTAGAAGTTGCCACGGCGGCCGCACAGGAACTGATTGCCGGCAATATGAAAAAGGCGGATCACGATGCCTTGATCGCCGCAGGCATTGAGAAGCTGGACAGCCAACTGCATTAAATAATACAGATTTTATGAGAAACCCGGATGTGACAGAGTTACTTCCGGGTTTTTATTTGTCCTTTTCCCACCCTTTTGTCATTCCAGCCTATGAGCCGGAATCCATACTTGCGACGGTTTGAGAGGGGGCTGAAAAATGGATTCCCGGGTCAAGCCCGAGGATGACGGTGGAGGGTGTGGCGGAGATTATTCAAATTTGGCTTTGATCTCGTCCAGCTCATGCTGGCGGATGGGACGGCCGTTCCAGATTATGGCTGTGAGCTTGTCGTCCTGAAACAGGCAGGTAATATTATGGGGCAGGGGAACCTTGAAATCATTCCAGGCATTGAAATCAACCTTGACCGTAATCTGCCCCTCGGTGTCCCTTGTTTCCTTGGTTGAAATATGGTCATAGCTGCCGGGATGTTTCAGGCGCATATGGGCAATTTCCGTGCAGGTTTTCTCGGCTGGTGAAGACGGCGTCATCACATCACAACCGGATAGGGCACCCATCATAAAAGCCGTGAGAATATATTTTTTCATATTTCCGCCATTTATCTTCAATAATTTGTTCGCATCCCTATATAAGGGGATATGGAAAAAGAAACAACTGACTGGAGCCATAAATGAAAATGTCCCGATTTCTCCTTTTGCTTTCTGCTATGCTGGCCTTGTTTTCCGGCAATTCAGTGGCCGCTGATAAGAAAGTCCCATCTTCCGGTCTGGAGGTTCAGCTTTCTTATGCTCCGGTGGTGAAACGCGCGGCCCCGGCGGTGGTTAATATCTATACCAAGCGGGTGATCAAGACACGCAGCTACTCCCCCTTTGCCAATGACCCCTTCTTTCAACGGTTTTTCGGGAACAGCTTTGGCGGAGCACCGCGTCAGCGCATTGAACGCTCACTTGGGTCCGGCGTTATCGTTAAAACTGATGGTGTGATTGTCACTAATTTCCATGTGGTCAACGGCGCTGATGAAATTACGGTGGCTCTGGCTGATCGGCGAGAATTTGATGCCGAGGTTATCCTTAGCGATGAAAAGGCCGACCTTGCCGTCCTGCGGATCAAGACGGACGGTGAGAGGTTGCCCACATTGCAATTTGCCAATTCTGACAGAATAGAGGTGGGGGACATTGTTCTGGCCATTGGCAACCCGTTTGGCGTTGGACAGACCGTGACCAGTGGTATCGTATCGGCGCTGGCCCGAACGCAGGTAAGCAAGCAAGACTATCAATTCTTCATACAAACTGATGCGGCAGTTAATCCGGGCAACAGCGGCGGCGCGCTGATCGGCATGGATGGCGAATTGATCGGCATTAATACGGCCATATTCTCCCGCTCCGGTGGCTCAAACGGTATTGGCTTTGCCATTCCGGCCAATATGGTACGCCATGTGGTCAATTCGGCCCTGTCAGAGGGCAAGCTGGTGCGCCCATGGTTTGGCGGCGGTGGTCAGGCGGTGACGTCTGATATCGCCGAAAGTCTGGGCTTTGACCGTCCGGGCGGCATTTTGGTTGATGACATCTATCCGGGCGGTCCCGCGGATAAGGCCGGGTTAAAACCCGGCGATGTTATTTTGAAACTTGATGACAAGGAAGTCTCTAATCCGCAAGCCCTGCGTTATTATACCGGGCTGGAAACCGTGGGCGGCACCATCCCGCTGGAAATATTGCGTGGGGAGGAGAAGAAGGTCTTGATGGTTCCGTTGGAAGCCGCGCCTGAAGACCCGCCGCGCAATATAACAACTCTGGAAGGGGATCATTTGTTTTACGGTATGAAACTGGCCAATCTTTCCCCAGCCTATTCACAGGAAATAGGCACCAATATTTATGAGCAGGGGGTCATTGTCCTGAATGTTCCCCGGGCCGTTATGCGTCGGACCAGCGTGCGGCGCGGTGATGTGTTCAAATCGGTTAATGATCATAAGGTAAGAACTATTGAGGATATACAGGCCGAACTTAAAAGTGACCCGGAAAACATTGAATTTACCTTGAATCGATCAGGCCGACAGGTGGAATGTGTTATCCGGCTCAAGGGAAGATCATATTGTAAATGAGCGATCTGTTCACATCGGCGGGACTGGAAGCGGACGCCCCGCGCCCTCTGGCGGATAAGCTTCGGCCCAAGTCACTAGACGAAGTGGTCGGGCAGGATCACCTGATCGCGGCGGATGGTGCCATTGGGCGGATGCTGGCGGCGGGGCGGTTGACCTCCCTTGTGTTCTGGGGACCACCGGGGACGGGCAAGACGACAATTGCGCGGCTTCTGGCCCAACAGACCGATCTTTATTTTGAACAGATTTCCGCGGTTTTCTCCGGTGTTGCTGACCTGCGGAAATGCTTTGACGCCGCCGCTGAACGCAGGCGTACTGGCAAGGGAACCTTACTGTTCGTTGATGAAATTCACCGTTTCAACCGCTCTCAACAGGATGGCTTCCTGCCCTATGTGGAGGATGGGACCATCATCCTTGTGGGGGCGACCACGGAGAATCCGTCTTTTGAGCTTAATGCGGCGTTGCTGTCCCGGCTTCAGGTTCTGACCCTGAACCGTCTGGATGATGTGGCCATGGAAGAATTGCTCTGCCGGGCGGAGGCTCAGGAAGACAAAAAACTTCCGGTTAGCGCAGAGGCGCGGGCCATGCTGTACGGCATGGCGGACGGGGACGGACGGTATCTGCTGAATTTGACGGACATTCTTCTGGGGCTGGA
>DRKK01000201.1 GCA_011051815.1 Sphingomonadales bacterium
AAGAGATGTTAAACATCTGACCAGTATAATTGCCGCCTTGCGGGTGAATGAACGGGTTAGCTCTGTGGAGCGGGCCTTTAGATAAATTTGGGATGAATATGATGGATCGTGAAGAAGTTTTGGATTATTTCAGGCAGGCGGATGCCCTGCTGGAAGGACATTTCATTCTTTCCTCCGGCCTTCATGCCGCCCGTTACCTTCAATGTGCTCGCGTTTTGATGGACCCGGTCGTTGCCGCAAAGCTGTGCAAAAGCCTCGCCGACAAAATTATGACAATATTGGATGTGAAGATTGATCTGGTTGTCTCCCCGGCCATGGGTGGTGTCGTGGTTGGTTATGAGATGGGTCGGCAATTGGGTGTCAAGGCTATCTTTACCGAAAGAGTGGACGGCAAGCTGACCCTGCGCCGGGGGTTTGAGATACCGGACGGGGCGCGGGTATTGATGGCAGAGGATATTGTGACCACCGGACTATCTTCGCGGGAATGTATAGAGGTTATCGGTGCTTACGGCGGTAATGTGGTGGCCGCGAGCTGCCTGATTGATCGCAGTAACGGGTCGGCTGATGTGGGGGTTCCCCTTGTGTCGTTGGCGGGGCTTGAAATCCCGGCTTATGAAGCGGATGATCTGCCGCCGGAGCTTGCGGCCATAGCGCCCATGAAACCGGGGAGCCGGGGCTTGAAATAAGGGCCGTATGAGGCCCCATAAAGGATGTAGAACTGTTCAGACGACGTAAAAAGAAGCATGCTGTTGCCGCGATCCGGGAATATTTCTGGCCCTCCACTGGGTGGGGCCGGGCGTTCAGTTATTTACGTCACAGACTGGCCCGGATTCCGGGAACGCCTTATGCCATTGCAGCGGGTTTTGCCAGCGGCGCGGCAGTATCTTTTACCCCGTTTCTGGGTTTCCATTTTTTGCTAGCCGCCTTGCTGGCGTGGTTGATCGGGGCCAATATTTTGACCTCCGCCATGGGAACGGTGGTGGGCAATCCCTGGACATTCCCGTTTATTTTACCGGCGACTTATTATCTTGGCTGCTGGCTTTTGGGTATGCCGGGTACTGATGATTTTCTGGGTCAGATTAATGATACCCTTGGCCGGTATAGCCTGATGGATATATTAAGTTCGCCACTGGCAACCCTTGGCCCGTTCCTTCAGTCCACCATATTACCCATGTTTATCGGCGGGTTGCTAATGGGCTCGGTCATGTGGATGATCAGCTATTGGCTGATTGAGAAGCTGGTGCGGGAATATAAGCATAAGCGTTTTGTAAGACGGGCAAACGCTGCCCGGAAAAGGCGTGAAAAACAGACGGGAGATGTGGCCCATGACTGAGCATAAGATACGCCTTGGGGTAAATATTGATCATGTGGCCACCATTCGGAACGCACGGGGTGGCGTTCATCCAGACCCGGTAAAGGCGGCGCTCCTTGCGGTTCAGGCCGGAGCGGACGGTATCACGGCCCACCTGAGGGAGGACCGGCGTCATATTTCAGATCGGGATATTGACCGGCTTATGGCCGAACTGACGGTGCCCCTTAACCTTGAGATGGCCGCCACAGAAGAAATGTTGGGCATTGCCCTGAATCATAAACCGGCCTCGGCCTGTATTGTACCGGAAAAACGCGAGGAACTGACCACTGAAGGCGGGCTGGATGTGGTGGGGGCCTATGATCATCTGGTGCCCTTTGTCCAAAGGTTGCGGGAGGCAAAGATCAGTGTCAGCCTTTTTATTGATCCGGATGAGGATCAGATCAGAGCGTCAAAAAAAATCGGGGCGAACAAGGTAGAATTGCATACGGGAACCTATGTGGACCGAACGGGTGTGGAAAGGGCCGTGGAGCTTGACAGGCTGCGGCGCGGTGCGGCCCTGTGTGAAAGTCTGAATATGGAGGTCCATGCGGGGCACGGCCTGAATTATGATACCGTTGCCGACATTGCCGCCGTTCCCCAATTCACCGAATTTAACATCGGACATTTTCTGGTGGGGGAGGCCATCTTTATCGGGCTTAAGGAAAGCCTATATCAAATGCGGCGATATATGGATGAGGGACGGTCAAGATGCGTGTGATCGGACTGGGCAATGATCTGGTGAATATTGACCGTATTGAGCGGTCTATTACTAAATACGGCCAGCGGTTTATCGACCGGATTTTTACTGATGTGGAGCAGGCCTACTGCGATGGCAAGGCGGCGCGGGTGTCAAATTACGCCAAACGCTTTGCCGCTAAGGAAGCTTGTGCCAAGGCTCTGGGTACCGGCTTTGCCAAGGGTGTATTCTGGCGTGATGTGGGGGTAGAGCGGGATGAACATGGCAAACCACGCCTTTGCTTGACTGGCGGGGCGCTCATTCGCTTGCACAAGATCACACCGGATGGTATGCAGTCACAGCTTGACCTGACCCTGACTGACGATCATCCTTGGGCGCAAGCCATCGTGTTAATTACCGCAATTCCACCACATTTGGTTGATAACCCATGAAAATTGCCTTATTTATGGCTTTGGATCGTAAATAGATAAAATTGTGAATGAATATATGTCTGACATAAAAGCCGGCGAGGGTGCCACCGAATTACAAGCCGAAAAAAAGAAAGAAGAAAGCTGGATCAGTGTTTTAATCTGGGCGTTGCTCATCGCGCTGGTGTTCAGAACATTCTTTTTTCAACCCTTTAAAATTCCGTCAAAATCCATGATGGATAATCTGCTGGTGGGGGATTATCTGCTGGTGTCCAAAATGTCATATGGTTACAGTCATCATTCTTTCCCCTTCAGCCCGAACTTCTTTTCAGGCCGGGTTTTTGAAAGTCCGGTGGAGCGCGGCGATGTGGTGGTTTTCCGGCTCCCGCGGGAGCCTGATATATATTACATCAAACGTATTGTCGGCCTGCCCGGTGATACCATACAGATGAAAAAAAGCCGCCTTTACATCAATGGCGAGATTGTTCCCCGCGAACGGGTGGCAGATTTTAAAATTATGAATGAGTATGGCCGGGAAGAAGTCTACCCCAAATACCGTGAGACTATGCCCAATGGAAAATCCTATATGACTCTTGATGATGGCTGGTTTCCGGGAGGTCATGCCGATGATACGGATGTTTTCAGGGTGCCAAAGGGTCATTATTTTGCCATGGGCGATAACCGGGATCATTCCAAGGACAGTCGTTGGAAGAAAAGCGACGGGGTGGGCTATGTGCCACTGGAAAATATCGTTGGCCGGGCAGAGGTAATCTGGGTCTCCTTTGATGATAATGCCCGTCTGTGGGAATTCTGGAAATGGTTTCCGAAACAACGCCGTGAACGTATGTTCACCAGCATAAACTGATATGTCGGGTACGGGGCAATATAGCGACCTCTATGACATTCTGGGCTATGTCTTTCAGGATGAGGCTCTGCTACGGGAGGCCTTGACTCACCCAAGTCTTGAGGGCGGCAAACAATATCAACGGCTGGAATTTGTCGGTGACCGGGTTGTGGGGCTGGTGATTGCTGAATGGTTGTTTGATTATTATCAGGCGATTGACGAGGGCGGTCTGGCCAGTCGTCATACCAATATGGTGCGCAAGGAAACCTTGGCCGAGGTGGCGGTGGCCATGAAATTATCCGGTTTCATCCATATGGCAAAAAGCACAGAGGATAACGGGGGCCGTAACAAACCAACCATTCTTGCCGATGTTTGCGAGGCGGTGATCGGCGCGGTTAATCAGGACGGTGGTTATCTGGCGGCGCAAAAGCTGGTGCGTAAATTCTGGAAAGGGTATATCTCCCGGGAAACCATTGCCCAGAGGGATGCCAAGACCCGGCTTCAGGAATGGGTACAGGCCCGTCATATCCCGACGCCAAAATATGTGGTTGTTGACCGCACCGGCCCGGCTCATGACCCCTTTTTTACCATTGAGGCCCGTATAGATGACATGTCCCCTGCGACAGGCAAGGGGCGGTCCAAACGGGAAGCAGAACAGGACGCGGCAGCGAAACTCCTAAGCCGTATAGAGAAAGATAAAAAAAGATAACATGAGTGATAAACAGGATAAATGCGGTTTTGTGGCCCTGCTTGGCGCCCCCAATGCGGGCAAGTCAACCTTGATGAACGCGCTGGTGGGCAGTAAGATTTCTATTGTAACCCACAAGGTACAAACCACCCGCACCCGCTTTATCGGTATTGCCATACATAAAAACAGCCAGATGATCTTTGTGGATACCCCCGGCATTTTTGAGCCGAAAAAGCGCCTGGAACGGGCGATGGTATCTGCCGCTTGGGCCGGGGCCGGGGATGCGGATGTGATTGTCCTGCTTGTGGATGCCCAGCGGCGCATAGACGACAATACCCGCCGGATCATTGATGGTCTGAAAGAGGGGGGGCGAAAAGCAATCCTTGCCATTAATAAAATCGACGCCATCCGCCGGGACAGCCTGCTCAGTCTGGTACAGGAATTAGATGATATGGGCGATTTTACCGAGGTCCTGCTTATATCCGCCCTGAAAGGGGACGGACTTGAAGATTTAAAAGATTCTATGTGCCGAAGCCTGCCCAAAGGTCCGTGGCTCTATCCCGATGATCAGATGACCGATATTACCGAACGGATGCTGGCCGCCGAGGTCACCCGCGAGAAATTCTTTCTGCGTCTTCATGAGGAATTGCCCTATGCGGCGACGGTGGAAACCGAAAGTTGGCAAGAGAAGAAAGACGGCAGTGTACGCATTGAACAGGTGATCTATGTGGAGCGTGAAACTCAAAAAGCCATTGTCATTGGCAAGGGAGGGCGCAGCCTGAAAGAAATTGGTAAAATGGCCCGTGAGGAGTTGGAAGATATGCTGGACCGCCGGGTTCACCTGTTTATTTTCGTCAAAGTCCGCAAAAATTGGTCCGATGATAAGGAACGCTATACCAATATGGGCCTTGACTGGGTTGAGTAAACCAGTTGGAGGGTATGCGTTCCGCCGTTTGTAATTTTGTAAGATAGAAAAGTTCGGGCTGGATCGAAAAACAAGTGGTGCCCAGGGGCGGATTTGAACCACTAACACGCGGATTTTCAGGAGACAGTACAGTTATTTTATAATTTAATTTCAATGAGTTATTTAGTAAAAATTTTATTATATATGCTCTATATAAGTATATTAAAAGTTTATTTATCAAGTTTCAGTTTTCTGTTCACAATAAGAAAACGGCCCTCTGTGAATGAGAGGGCCGCGTTAAAGATGTTGGGGATATATTTATCTCCGCCGTTTTCTCAGGATAGCAAGACCAAGTAGACCAAACCCCAACAGGGCAAGGGGGGCTGGTTCGGGGACGTTGTTGCTCCCATTAGAAGACGTCCGCTGAGCTGTCAGTATAAAAGCATGTGTTTCACCATTAGCCGTTCTGCCGGACCCAACAATGTCACCAAAGGAATTAATGCCACGGCCCTCAGTTAAAGTAAAAATACCGCGCAAGGGGTCAGCAGAATCAATTAGATTATTAAGGTCAAACATAGTCCCGTTATCCCACAAAAAGGC
>DRKK01000202.1 GCA_011051815.1 Sphingomonadales bacterium
ATCTTTAAAACCCAAAAAATAATCCCCGTTGCCATAAAGCTCTCGTGATGGATAATCTGTTTCAAGGCGCATATCGCACGACGGATAAAGCAAGACAACGGAGGCGATATGGGGGCCGCCGCGCCTTATGGCGAGCTGTATGACACCCGAACTTAAATTGCCCCCGGCGCTATCCCCGATAAGAGATATTTTTTTCGGGTCAACACCAAGGTCGGCGGCATTATCGCTCACCCAGAGCAAGGTATGATAACAATCTTCCAGCCCCACCGGAAAGGTAAATTCCGGCGCAAGGCGGTAATCCACGCTGATCACTTTTGACCCCGTATGCAGACATAAATAGCGGGCGATCGTATCATGGGTATCAAGGTCACCAAGCATAAACCCACCGCCGTGATACAGAATAATCGCAGGCGTCATATCCCCATCAGAACCGGGCGGACTATAGAGGCGAATATTATAATCACCGCCATCATAAGAAATTGAACGGTCTTCAACGGCGCCAACTTCGCAGGGCGGGACCTCAAACATTTTTGAGGCCCCTTTAAGAAATTCCCGCGCCCCCTCCACCGGCAGTTCATATAACTTGGGCCCGGGATTCTCAGCCATTCCCGCAAGAAAGCCCTTCGTCTGATCATCAGGGGATTGTGGCATATTATGGTGTCCTTATTATTGAAATTATCAGACTATATAGAAAAATCTGCTATCCGTCAGCCGATCAAAATTCATAGCCCAGACTGACACCCCATTCCCGTGGCCGACCATAAACGGCCTCCACAATGCCAAAACTGCCGATAGTTGACAAGCCGCCAACAATATACCGCTCATCGGTCAGGTTGGTCACAAGTGCAGATATGGACCAGTCCGCCCCGGAAGGCTCATAGGTTATTCTGGCGTTGACCAGGCTATAGGCTTTCTGTTTCAACTGCGGCGTATTGACCACGTCCTTAAATGAACTGCCGGAATAGCTCCAATCGCCGCGCACCGTCAATGTGGCGTCGTTGCTCATATCAATGACATAGCTGACCCCGAGGTTCGTGGTCCATTTGGGCGTATTGGCCTGTTGGGTGGCCAGCGTAATATCCTGCACCCCGGGGTTAAGTCTGCTAAAGCCAAAATCTGTATAACCAATCCCGCCTTCAATGGTCAGACCTTGTACCGGGATCGCCTGTAATTCGACCTCAAAGCCTTTCACGACAGCTTTACCACCATTCTGAATAATCAGAATCAGATTGCCTGTGCTATCCGCACCCACACTGCCTAATTGAATATCGTTATAATCATTGTAGAAAGCAGCCACATTCAAGCGAACACGGTTATCCGCCCATTGTGATTTTATGCCAACCTCATAGGCCAGAACCGTTTCCGGGGCGAAAGATTCAACCTCCGCATTGGTCGTTGGGCGTCCATTAAAACCGCCACTTTTAAAACCCTTGGATATTGAGGCATAGGTCATCACATCTTCAGTAACCTGAAAATCCAGACTGGCCTTGGGCGAGAAAGACCCCCAATTATCAGAGATCGTTGACAGCGGTACGATTGCCGCGCCGCTGGTTACCCTCAAATGTTCCAGCGTATAATCCTTCTTCTCATAAGAATAACGCCCCCCAATGGACAGAGACAGTTTTTCTGTAAGATCATAAGTTGCCTGAGCAAAAACCGCATAGCTTTTAATATCAATCTTGTTATTGATGTTAAAATCAAGATCAAGCAATACATTAATCGGGTTGCCAAAACCACCCGGCGCAGTCGGCGCACTAAGCGGTGACCCGTTCAAAGTTCCGGGCAGGCCCTGAAGCGCATTAAAAAGCCCCGATGTCAGAACAACATTATTCTGATCTGTACCTTTCTCATTGAAATAAAACAGCCCGATCAACCAGTTTAATTTATCGTCTGACGCGACACCACTAAGCTGGAATTCCTGACTGAACTGGCTTTGGGTTTGCGTGTCGTCCGTATGAACATAATTCAGCGGCGAGCCATCACCATCCCGGCCAAAATGCGCATCAAACTCACGGTACGCCGTAATGGACTTGATGTCCATATTATCACTGACCTCATGATCAATACTCAAGTTAATCCCCCAGGAATTCAAATCATTCTGATTTGGCCCAGTGCCGTAATTGGTAAAGGGATTTCCGGTAACAAATGCATCCGTATAGGTTAAGCCCGCCGGACCCCCTACCAACCCATTCCATAAAGGAGCCAACCCGGTGGAGCTATCCACGAACTCTATGGTCCGAACCGTTGACTGTTCCCTCTTGCGGGTAAAGTCGGAAATTAAATTCACCTCCGTGCGGTCACTTGGTATCCAGCGCAAGGCCAGCCTGGCGGAAGTTGAATTTTCATTTCCGTTATGGTCAACCACCTTGCCGGTGTTAAAATCCAGGATATCACCGTAACCATCCCGATCCTTGCTGGAAAAGGACAGTTTGGCAAATAGCTTATCCTCAATCACGCTCACATCCGCACTGCCGCGCACATCGAGCCGGTTAAAGCTCCCCATGGTGACGGACGCCTTTGCCCCTGTCTCCCCGGTCGGTTTCTTGGAAATTACATTCACCGCGCCGCCTATGGTATTCTTGCCGAATACTGTACCCTGTGGCCCGCGCAAGATTTCAACCCGTTCCAGATCAAGTAGATCGAATACCCCGCCCACCGTTCGGGCATAATATACGCCGTCAATATATATCCCCACACCCGGGTCAGTGGTGAACAGAAAATCACTTTGGCCAACCCCGCGAATATAGATCAGGGCATCACTGCCGCTGCCGCTGCTGCCTGTGGTAAAGCTCATAAATACGTTGGGGGAATAGTTTCCGACTTCTGACAGATTTGTCAGGTTACGGGCCTCGAGCGCGCCGGCACTAAGGGCCGTAATGGAAACCGGCGTATTTTGCAGGCCTTCCTCCATCTTACGCGCCGTAACCGTAATTTCTTCCAATACAAGAATTTTTTCGTTTTCATCTGCTGCTATTGCCGTTTCAACGGCACAGAGCGAAACACTACTTAAACACACCGCTTTAAACAGGCTTGTTTTTCTTTTTTTACTTGCCCCTAAATGAGATTTATTTTTTTGCATAAACATAGACGACCTCCCTAATTTTTGAAAATACTGGTTTTTTATCATTAAAAACAGTATAATTCATCGCCGAGGGTCGCCATATAGAGGAAAATACCTATTCCACAGTAGGCTAATATTCGATTATATTCATTATAATGGGACGGATGCGTTATAAAGAAAAGAACCTCAGAATAAATTGACTTTAATTATCTTTCACAGAAAGGCATGTTTATTATGAACCCATATAATATGCTTAGCGCAGAAGATATAGATGCGGCCATTGAACTTGGCAGCAATATTGTATCCTGCCGTAATCTGGATATATTTAAAGACGATATTTTAGAAGACATCATCCATTTCCTCGGGGCTGAAACCGGAACATTACTCACTTTTTCCACTCAGAAAAAAATGAACATCGGCTATAACTGCTCTTATGGCGTTTCCACAAGTATGCATAAGGATTATGTGAACGGTTTTTTTGAAGAAGACCCGGCGGTCACTTTGTTATTTAATGAACAATCTGATCAATATCTTAACTGCACCAATGCCTCCAAAGTAATATCACTTGAAAACCATATTGATTATAATCAATTTACCAGCGGCGTGTTTTACAACAGTTTCCTGCGGCCTCTCAATATTCATCATCTGCTGTTAATGAAAATAGCCCTGCATCCCGATGAGAAAAACGACCTGCTGATCGGTGTCCATCGACCAAAGAAAAGGGATGGTTTTTCTGATATAAATCTAGCCAAGGCAAGAATTTTAATGCCTGCTTTGACCGGCGCACTGGCCAATTTGACCTCCCGCGCTCATATCCGGGAACGCCAGACCATTATTCAAAGCCTGGGCGAGGATATGAACAACTCTGGTCTGATGATATTGAATGACAAGATGGAAATTCTATATCAATCCACTCTATTTCAAAAACATTTCAGGCAATCGCATCAGGATATTTCCACAAACAGCCTGCCGCCGGAAATATTTCAGGCATGCAATGACTTGAAACATAATTTTGGAGCGACAGATAACAGCCTCCATCGCCAGATTTCACTCAATGATTATTCGCTTACCTGTGACATAAAGGCAATTCCAACGGAAAATGCCCATGAAGGACTACGGTTTATTATCTATAGTTCAAAGGAAGATGGTTTTAGAGTGAATAGTCAGGTTATGAAGCAGAACCAGTTGACCGACCGCGAAAAAGACCTTGCCTGTCAGATCACGCTGGGATTAACCAATATTCAGATTGCGGAAAAACTAGGCATCAGCATCCGAACCGTTGAAAACCATCTCTGTGCGATCTATGCCAAAATGA
>DRKK01000203.1 GCA_011051815.1 Sphingomonadales bacterium
CGCAACAGCGGTCTAGACTGGACCATCGTCCGCCCGGCGGCCTTTACTGATGGCCCCGAAACCGGCATATTCAAACATGGGTTCAGCGCGCAGGAAAAACATCTCACCCTGAAAATAGCCCGGGCAGATGTGGCACATTTCATGTTGCAACAGCTTACCAGTAAACGGTATTTACAATGGACGCCGGGATTGTCTTACTAACCCATGCCTATTAACCGAAACGGGCAGCTTTTTGATAGGCCGCACGCCCCTGCATGCGCGCCAGATAGGCCAGCGTTTTTGTCTTGCCCTCCAGCAGACCTATGCTGGCCGCGACTTCGAGCATGATGGTCATCATGATGTCTGCTGCCGTGAAACTCTCCCCTGCGAAACAGGCCTGGCGGGACAAGATGTCTTCGATATAGGCAAAATCAACGGTAATTTCTTTAGTGATATAGCCATCAAGCGGTTGATCGCCCGCACGCTGTTCCATATTCATGATCATGCGCGCAATCACCGGCAGAGCTAGGGAACCTTCGGCAAAATGGAGCCATTCCAGATAACGGTAATAGTCCGGACTGTCCGTGTCCGGCCGCAACGCACTCTGTCCGGCCTGATCCAGAATATATTCCATGATCACCCCGGATTCGCACAGGGTAGTATCCCCATCAACAATGATCGGTGATTTCCCCAAAGGATGAACCGCGCGCAGGCTATCCGGCGCCAGGTTGGTCGTGGCATCCCGGTCATGAACCACAACCTCATAGGGCATACCCAATTCTTCCAGCAGCCATAACACCCGCTTGGACCGGGATTTATTCAGGTGATGTACAGTGATCATAATATTTTTCCTAGGGTTATTTAACCAGAAAGTCAGCCATTAATTTATTGACCTCATCCCCGCACTCCATGGTGCTGAGATGGCCACAATTTTCGATCTGATGAAAGATGGCACCGGGAATCAGGTCCGCCATTTCCCGATGCACCTTGGGCGGGGTCAAGGCATCCTGCATCCCACAGATAATCAAGGTAGGGCACAATATCTGCGGCAAAAATCCGCGCGAATCCGGGCGCGCGATCAGGGCTTGTTGTTGACGCTGAAAGGCCTCCGCCCCCACTTCTGCGGCCATATCAATAATTCTGTCACATAATTCCGTATTATTCAGGCGGTCAGGATGGATAAGGTAGGGGGTAAGCTCTCTGGCAATATCCCGTATGTCCTCTGTCGCGGCCCGCCGGATCAGATCCTCCCGCATATCAATCTGTGGCTGACGATCGGCCCGGGCGTTACTATCCAGAAGAATGAGTTTTTCAACCCTCTCCCCGGCCTGTTTCATGATCTCAAAGGCGATATAACCGCCCATGGACAGGCCCGCCAAGGTGAAACGATCCGGCGCATCCGTCAAAAAAGCGCCCACCATATCCGGCAAATTATCATGACGGGTATGATCAAACAGAGTGAGGTCATAGTCAGCCTCAAAGGCATCGATCTGATCCAGCCACAGATCATGGCTGCATAATAATCCCGGTATCAGAATAAAATCCTTGCTCATAAGGCGTCCTTTCCCCTAAAATTACAACTAACGGCACCATAGCAAAGCCTGTCAAAGATTGACATCTTTATCGTTTTCCTTATTGTGCGCAAAGATATTCTGTAATTATTTATTGAGAAGTGAAATTTTACCATATGGGTTTTGATTTTTTAGGATTAAGTGATGACCTGCTGGATGTAGTTAAGAAATCCGGCTACACGACCCCCACACCTATTCAGGCGAAAGCCATCCCCAGCATTTTGCAGGGACGCGATATTCTGGGCATTGCCCAGACCGGAACCGGCAAGACCGCGTCTTTCACCCTGCCCATGATTGACATTCTGTCTCAGGGCCGGGCCCGCGCCCGGATGCCGCGCTCGCTCATATTGGAACCCACCCGCGAATTGGCAACACAAGTATCCGAGAGCTTTGAAACCTACGGCGAAAAATCAAAACTGACCATGGCTTTGCTCATTGGCGGTGTCGCCTTCAAGGACCAGGAGATGAAGCTGGACCGGGGGGTTGATGTTCTGATCGCCACGCCGGGCCGTCTGATGGACCATATGCAGCGCGGCAAGGTCATGCTGAACGGCGTTGAAATCCTTGTGGTGGATGAGGCCGACCGGATGCTGGACATGGGTTTCATTCCTGATGTGGAAAAAATCTGTAAAGCTATGCCTCAGAAAATTCAGTCGCTGTTCTTCTCCGCCACCATGCCACGGGAGATCAAGAGACTGACCGATCAATTCCTGAAAGACCCTAAAGAAATTGAGGTGTCTGCCCCTGCTTCAACGGCCCAGACCATTACCCAGCGGCTGTGCAAAGTCAAAGGCGGTGAGAAAGAAAAACGCATTGCCCTGCGTCAGCTTCTCAATGCCGAGGATATTAAAAACGCCATCATTTTCTGCAACCGTAAATCGGTGGTCAAGGTTGTCGCCAAATCCCTGAAAGTCCATGGCTATAGTGTCGGCGAGCTGCACGGTGATATGGCCCAGTCCATACGGACCGAAACCCTTGGAAAATTTAAAAACGATGAAATTCAGCTTCTGGTGGCCAGTGATGTTGCTGCCCGGGGGCTTGATATTCCCGATGTAAGCCATGTGTTCAATTTTGAAATCCCCAATAATCCGGAAGATTATGTCCACCGCATCGGACGTACGGGGCGCGCGGGACGTGAGGGCAAATCCTTTACCCTGACCAGCCCGTCAGAAAAAAAATATCTGGGCTTTCTGATTAAATTTCTGGGCAAGGA
>DRKK01000204.1 GCA_011051815.1 Sphingomonadales bacterium
AATGCTCCAACCATCTATATAATGGCCATCGTGATTGCCCTGTTGTTTCTGGATTTATTTGTTACCGTCCCGACCCTCAGTCTGATTATGCTGTCCGGGTATTTTCTGGGCTATCCCTTGGCAGTTTTGGCTTCGGTAACCGGATTGATAATTGCCGGGTCAAGTGGTTACCTGTTAAGCTTTCTTTACGGCAGCAGAGTCTTGCGCTTTCTGATCAAAGATGACAAGAAACGCGAAGACATGAAAAACACTTTTCACAAACACGGCTTTGCCATGATATTGCTGTCCCGCGCGCTACCTATGTTGCCTGAGGTAACCGCCTGCTTGTCCGGCTCCACCCGGATGCCATTCCCTAAATTCCTTGCCGCATGGTCCCTCAGCAGCGTGCCTTACGTATTGATTGCGGCCTATTCCGGCTCTATCAGTTCTCTGGGCAACCCTATGCCCGCCATTTTCACCGCAATCGGCATTACTTCCATCCTGTGGCTCGGCTGGTTCCTGTTCCACCGCAAGCATAAGAAAATAGCCGCAAACGGGTGACGCGCTGTTAACCCCTTACCCCGCCGACCCCCAATAGGTATAGGCGGCGAATTTTGGGCCAGGCAGATACATTTCGTCCAGAGCCTCAATCTTGAAACCACCGCTTTTGATCAGATCCGGAATATCCCGGTTCAGATTACAGCCCCCGCCTATGACCTTCCACATGGGGTTGAGCCGGTCCTGCCATTTCCGAACCGCCGCATCGGGGGCCTTGCCATGTTCGGAAAACAACAGCCGCCCGCCGGGACGCAGCACCCGCCGCATCTCTGTCATGGCCTTATGGGCATCGGGGATCGTGCATAGGGTATAGGTGAGAACCACCGTATCAACGCTATTATTCTCCAGCGGGATTTCCTGTCCGTCAAGGCCGATCATATCCACCTTCAAGCCGGATTCGCCGATGGGGCCCGCCGCCATCTCGCAAGACCTTTCATTGGGCTCCAGGCCGTAAATTACCTCCACCCGGTCCCGGTCGTAATAGGGCATATTAAGGCCCGTCCCCATACCGACCTCAAGTATCCGGCCACTGGCCTCTGGCACCAGCTTCTGCCGCTGACGGCGGATAGGCTTCAGGCCGCAGCAAAGATTAATCACATGAGGTAATATATGATTCTCATAAATGCCCATAGTCGGTCCTTCCTATAGAGGAAATTAAAAAACGCTTTCCATGATTTCCTTGGTCGTGGGCATGGTGAATGGTTTTTCGAAAAAATCATCCAGCAGGCGATTAAACATTTCCGGGTCTGTTGCCGGGGCAAAATGAGTATGGCCGGGCAAGATGGCCAGATGGGCTTTTTTGAGGTTCTGGAAAATTTCGATGGTATGTTCTTCCCGGATCACATCCCGGTCACCGGCCATGACCAACACCGGAATATTGATCTTATGCAGGTCCTTGACCGCTATATTGGGTTGGGTCATTACCAGATTAAGCAGTTGCCGCTGAATATCCCAATTCTCGGATGTGTCTTTTTTGGCAATCATGGCGTCAACCTGATGCACAGCTTCCGTCAGCATCGGCGCGGCCCAGGGCTGAACCGCCGTTTCGTCGGGCCGCAGGTTTGCGCCCATGATGGCCAGACGGCTGATCTTCTCCGGATGCTTGATCGCCATAAGAAGGCCGAGGATGCCGCCGTCACTCCAGCCAAATAACCGAGCCTGTTTGACCTTCAGATGGTCCAGCAGCCCGTTCCAGTCATCCAGCATCTGAAGATAGTTCAGATGATCAGTACCAAGGCCCGATTTGCCATGCCCACGACTGTCGGCCACAATGACCTTATATTTGGCGGAAAAATGCGCGATTTGCGCCGCCATGCCGGCGATGCTATCGCCGTTGCCGTGGATCAGCACCAGCGGTTCGCCCTTGCCATATATCTCATAATAGATTTTTATGCCGTTAACCTGTGCATAATGCCCGGCCTGCGGATTATTGCCGTAAGGCACGCCCTCGTCACTGGCAAAGGAAACTGATACCATCCCTATAAATATGATGGACAGTATTTTAAGGATCTTAGGCACGAACATATCTTACTCCTGTTTTTGGGCAATGATTTCCATCGGCGTAATATAACCGGCGGAAATATTTTCAATCATATTTTTCATCTTGGCCGCTGTGGTCGCCCCGATCAGCACATGAAGGCCCAGCGTGGGCGGCCCTCCGGCGGCCTTGGTCTTTGCAATTGTATCCTGAAAAAAGGATAAGGCAAAATCATGGCGGTTATTCTCTGTCATAACGACAAAGCCCGCATCGACCATGAGCTGCCTGTATTCTGCCGGGCTGGCGAGGCTGCTGGTACTGTCATCATTTGCCCATGGCACCGGATAGGATAAATCGCCGTCATTCAGGAGCATAACATCATAAACACCAAAGTGGGACCCGGGCCGCAGCACCCGGTATATTTCCCGGAAAAGAGCCGCTTTGTCCGCAATATTCATCCCCACATGTATCATATAACCGCCGTCCAGCGCACCATCCGCAAAGGGCATGGACAGGGCGCCGCCCTGATGGAGTGTCACCTGTTCCTCCATACCGACCCACAGGCACAACACCTGCCCGGTTTCGATAAATTCCGGGGTCAGGTCGATCCCCGTAACATAGATATTATATCTGTCCGCCGCAAAACGGGCCGGACCGCCCAGGCCGCACCCCACATCCAGAATATTGCTCTGTGCTACAAAATTCAGCTGGTCAAGAAAATGCTCCGTCGCCCGTCGCCCGCCAATATGAAATTCATCAACCGGGGCGAGGTCTTCTAGGGTAACATCTGCAATGGTTTTCCCTTGCCTGATGAGGGCCGTTTCAATGTCTGACAGCAAATCCCCATGGGTATAATGTTCTGAAACAACTTTTTCGTTAGGCATGAAAATATCCCTCTGTTCTCTTAATTTGTCCATCAGGCCGCAAACAAATATTTTCAGAAA
>DRKK01000205.1 GCA_011051815.1 Sphingomonadales bacterium
AGGAACGAAAAAGATGACATATCCTGCCCTGAAAAAGAGCCTTTGGTTCATGGTTATACTCTGGAGTAGCCTGTCACTGACGAGCCTGCCGGCAAAGGCCACGGTTGCCGACGGCGTCTATGCCTATGAAAAGGGCGACTATCAGAAGGCCCGTATGGAATGGCTGCCCTATGCCGCCTTGGGCAATCCCAACGCCTTGTATAACTTAGGCCAGCTATCCCGTATGGGGCGCGGTGTAGAGAAGGATTATACCAAAGCCAGGGAATATTACCTGCGTGCGGCGGAAAAGGGCCATGTGGGCGCCCAGCGCAATCTGGGAACCCTGTATTATTTTGGTCGCTTGGGAGAGGTTGACTATGCCAAAGCCCATAAATGGCTTCTGAAAGCCGCCAAAAACGGCGATGCCAGATCACAGCTTATGACCGGCACCATGTATTACAATGGCGAGGCCGTAGAGAAAGACCCGCTCAAGGCCTATGCCTGGATATCATTATCGGCCCAAAGCGGCCTTGGCAATGCCAAAACCTCCCTTGACAAGCTGAATGGTGCCATGACGCCAGAGGACATTGAAAAGGCAAAAAAACTGATTCCGGCTATGATTTCCCGGCAACTCTCCCCCGATGATGTGGGTCTGATGGTCAAGCAGCCGGACTCCACCGCACCGAAAATGGCCGAAATTACCCCGCCGCCTGCGCCATCAAAGACGGCTGAGACCCCTGCCCCAGAACAAACAGCCGGCATAACAGCAGACGATAACTACCGTATCCAACTGGGGTCCTTTCGGGCCGAAGACCTAGCCCAGAAAACGCTAGACAACTTACAAGAAAAATTCGCGGATATTATCGGCAATCATCAGGGGACTATTGAGTTTGCCGACCTTGGTGAGAAAGGCATCTATTACCGCCTGCAACTCAGTCCGTTTCAGGACAGGGCGTCAGCCAACGCACTCTGCGCACAGCTTACCCAAGCGGGTCAGGGGTGTTATGTGCTGAAAAGGTGACCTCAACCAGTCCCCGAACGCTGTTGCCCATATATATATGGTCCGCCTGTAACAGGTCGGGGATGGTCAGGCACTTTTCCTGAATTTTAACATCACCCGCCAACAAAGACTGGCGCAATATGCCGTTCAGCAGACCGCACTCAACGGGCGGGGTATAGAAATTATCCCCCCGTTTGACGAATATGGTGTTAAAGGCCCCTTCGGTAATCTCATCCTTTTCATTGATGAAAATCACATCATAGCTGCCATATTCATGCCGGTGATGCTTTAATTCCTGATCATATAACGTCCGATCAGTTGTCTTGTGATAGAGCATCACATTCCGGCTATCCATAACTTTCCGGGACAAGGTAATGACCTTACCCTCCCCGCTTTCCGCAATAGGTATGGAGGTTATGGAAATTTGACCGGACAGGGATAACAGCAGCCGAACCTTCCAGACGTCTTCCGGACCGAGGAACTGCGCATGATCATTCAGGTCATTCAATATAGCCTCTTGATCACAGGTAAAATCAAAATATTCTGCCGAGCCACACAGCCGTTGCATATGTCGGTCAAGCAGATGGTATCCGCCCTTGTCCCAGCGCAGACTTTCAATCAGATGAAAATCCCGAAAGGGCCGGACCGCAAAATCCGCCTTTAACAGACATTCATCATATTCCGACTGTACGTCTGAATCCGCCACAATGGCGCTGCCGATGCCCATCTCGCCCCGGCCATCCTTATCAAGGGTGAGCGTACGAATAGGCACACTGAAACAACAATCCCCGTCCGGCCCCATATAGCCGATGGCCCCGGTATATATGCCGCGCGGGCTTTGCTCTAATTCCGAGATAATTTCCATGGCCCGGATTTTCGGGGCGCCGGTCACAGAGCCACAGGGGAACAGGGCCTTGATCAGATCCACCATATCCGCCCCGTCCGGCACTCTGGCCTCTATGGTAGACGTCATCTGAAACAGGGTGCTATATTTCTCCACATCATATAGGCTTTTCAAGCGTACCGATGCCGGTTCAGATATTTTGGCCAGATCATTGCGCAGAAGATCAACAATCATCAGATTTTCCGCCCGGCTCTTGTCATCTTTTTGCATGGCATTGGCTTTAACGGCATCCTCCGCCAAAGTCCTGCCCCGCTCACAGGTACCTTTCATGGGCCGGGTGACAATATTCTGCCCGTCTTTCCGGAAGAAAAGTTCCGGGCTGAGAGATAGAACCGACAGGTCGTCGGATAATATCGTCGCGCCATATTCAACCCGCTGTGCTTTCCGCAAGGCCGCAAAGCAGGCTTCAGGATTTCCAGAAAAATCAAACAGGGATTTCAAAGTGAAATTAACCTGATATATATCCCCCGCCGTCAGGTAAGCCTGAATCTTGTCAAAAGCCGCCTCATAGTCCGCCCGCGTAATATTCAACCGCATATTTTCAATAACGTAGTCCGCCGCTGATTTTTCGGCCCAATGATCTTCGCTTTCCGCAGGGGACATTTTTTGACATTTATCATAAATACCAAAACATAAAAACGGCACGGCATTGGTGTCCTGCCCCAAAGCGGCAAGACGTCCCTCCATAAACAGGCCGGTTTCATAGCTGATCCAGCCCGCCACATAATAGCCAGCTGCCAGATAATCCCTGATCTGATCAAATGCCGCCGCGATCTCGCCTGATTTTCTGGCAACAACCATATGAGCGGGATTCTGAAATGAATAGGACAGATCACCCCGCTGTTCCGAGCGGTTATTATCTAAAAATACTGAAAAATTTCCGCCTGATTTCTGCGCCATAGGAAAACTCGTAAAGGATGATCACACCATTATCACAGCCCCGGCCTTGTCGGTCAACCGGGCATTTACCAGAGGCGGGACTTTCAGGCAATCTTTTATGGCCGCCACAGACATGGCGTAAAAAGCCGTGGACAAGGCGTCCGCCAATGCGGCCTCCTGTGCTGTCACTGTCACAGACAGGTAACGATCAGCGCTTTTGCCGCTATGGGGGTCAAACAGGTGATGATAGGTGCCGCGTCCGTCAAAGACATCGCCCTGCCCGGATGAGGTGGCTACAGCCCCGTCCGTAATCTCAAGAATATCCGAAAATTTCCCCAACTTTATCGGGTCCATCAGACCGATACGCCAAGGACTTTGGTTTGCCTGTGGTCCCAAGGCGCGATATTCACCAATATCCACCAGAACCGACGTCATGCCCTCACTTTTCAGATAATCCGTCACCCGGTCCGTCACATAGCCCTGCGCTATACCATTCAGGGTCACGGCCATCCCCGTCTGGTCAAAGGCAATCCTGTCCGGTGAAATTTGGAGTTTTTCGTAACCAATTTTATCCTGCAAGGCGCGCAAGGCATTGGGTAATGGGTCGGCTCCCCGGCCCTGCGATGAGAAAAAATCCTTGTAAAACTGCCAAAGGGGCTGAACCGTCACATCAAACGCGCCGGATGTCATTCGGCTGACCCGGTGGCTCATCTGTAACAGATCAACAAAATCCGCTGGCGGATTATCAATGGCCCCCAGCCGGTTAAGGCGTGACAGTACAGAATCCTGCCGGTACAGACTGAACAGCTCCTCCATATCATTAATGATTTTCCGGGCATTTTGAATGATCCGCCGGGCGGCATTCCCATCCGTATGGTAGAGTTGCAGAGACACCTCTGCACCCAAGGCAAAGCCCTGCCACTTATATAATTCAGGTCTATTCTGTTGGCTCAAGGCCCGCGCGCCACTGGGTAAACTTCCCATCAGGAAACTGGCCGCCATCAATTTAATCAGTCTTCTGCGTTTCATAAATACCGACATTAATTCATTGGGTGATCATTGTCACAATATTATGTTTTTAATATTGATAATGCAAATCATTTGTGATAACTAACGTTACTTAATAATATTAAGAATGATTATTAATGTCGGAAACTAACATAGAGTACATATGATGACCCTTAAGAATACACCCCTTATCTTTGGCCTGTCCCTCATCTTTTCAACCTCAACGGCCATTGCCCAAACCCCGCTCCCGAAAGACATGCCCACCCGGGCAGAAATGTGGCAAATGATCCTGCACCAACAGGAACAGATCAAAAAACTGGAAACTATCGTCGGCATTACCACTGAAAAAGTGGCGGAAACCGAAAAGAAGATCGAAGCCACGGGAGAAATACTGGATCAGGTTGCCCTCTCGGGTGGTTTGGAGACACCTCATGGCAATTCTGGGGCAACAACCGTTGGCGGCTATGCTGAACTCCATTATAACGGCGGCAAAAAAGATCAAATCGACCAGCATCGTTTTGTTATATTCCTCGGTCATGAATTCAGCGATAAAATACGTTTTTACAGCGAACTGGAAGTCGAACATGCCATATCCGGCAGCGGTGAGGTCGGGGCCGTTGAAATGGAACAGGCCTTTGTGGAATTTGATTTATCCGAGCGCCATCGGGCCAGCGTGGGCATGCAGCTTGTCCCCGTAGGCATCATAAATGAAACCCATGAACCGCCCACATTTTATGGTGTGGAACGCAATAACGTCGAAAAAAACATCATTCCAACCACATGGCGTGAGGCCGGCGTGATGCTGAGCGGTAACCTGAATGACAGTTTCAGCTATGATGTGATGATGCATTCCGGACTGGACACCACCGGCTATGGCTATAAAATACGCAAAGGCCGCCAGCAGGTCGGCAACGCGCCGTGGAAAAATACCGCCGTTACTACACGGGTGAAATGGCATGGCTTGCCCGGGGTAAAGATTGCTGCCAGCTTCCAATATCAGGATGATATAACCCAGAGCGGCGGTATTGATGAAAAGGCCACGGCCACCCTGTTTGAAATCAATAGTGAAATCAATCGCGCGGTGAGTGAAAATTCAGCTTTCGGCCTTCGCGCCCTCTATGCCCAATGGAATGTGCGGGCCGATGCGGCGCGGCGCCTTGGCCGGAATATACAGCGCGGCTGGTATGTGGAACCCTCTTATAAAATCACACTGGATGAAAATAATGCCATCGGTTTCTTTGCCCGATACAGCCTGTGGGATAATGAGGCCGGGGATAACATAGACAGCAGCTTTCACCAAACCACCCTCGGCGTCAGCTATTGGCCTCACGAGAATGTTATACTGAAGCTGGATTATCAGATTGACAATTTTGCCAATAGCCTTCAGGAAGATAATCGGGTTAATCTTGGGCTTGGGTTACAATTCTAGGACCATTCTGAAATGAGACGATTGTTCATATCCATATTTTTCATGGTTCTGTTTCTGTCACCGGCAATGGCAAAGGGGACGGCCATAGAGGAAAGCTACCTGAAAGCCACCGACTATATCGTGGCGGCCTTGGGCGCGAGGCCGGACAAGCCGGGCATCATATGGGTGACGAGAGATTTAAAGCCACAGATTACAAGGATACTGCGGAAAAAAGTCTTTCCCCTGCGCTATCGCTATTACCAGCAGGGCAATCGTACCGTATGGATTTTAAATGTGGTGGGCAGAACCATGCCCATCACCACCGGCATCACCATCGAAGACGGCAGGATCATTGACCTGACCGTTCTGACATTTCGGGAAAGCCGGGGGTCGGAGATCCGGTTTCCGGCGTTCAAAAATCAATTTAACCAAATTACCCTGACCGAAAAACTGCGCCTGTCTAAACCCATTAACGGCATTTCCGGAGCCACCATGTCCTCCAACGCCATGAAAAAGGCCAGCCGCCTGGCCCTCTATTTAAACAGCAAACTTATGGAAAAAGATGACCCGTCAAAAGAAAAATAAGAGCTGGATAGCCCAGAAAACCATCCGCCGCTGGCACCGATGGGTTGGTTATGGCTCCATAACGCTTGTCTTTATCCTGAGCATCACCGGACTTATCCTGAACCGAACCGAAAAACTCGGCCTCACTCAAATCACGGTCAAGAACAGCCTTATCACCAGTCTTTACGGAATGGCTCCATCGGAAGACCCCATATTCTTCAAGACCGGTGACCATTGGCTGGGCTGGCTTGAGGGACGACTTTATCTGAACGGTAATCTTATAGATCAGAATTTGGATCGTCCGGTCGGTGCAGCCTTTGCAGATGGCCTAATCCTTGTGGCCAGTAAAGATAGCCTTACCCTGTTTCAGCAAGATGGCTCCCTTGTGGAACATCTGGACAGCACATCCCTGCCCGGCTCAATAACCGCTATTGGCCCGTCAGAAAATGGTCTGACCCAGATAGATACAACAGACGGATATTACATCTCTCCCGATGATTATATGTCATGGACCCCGGTCCCAAGCGGTCTGACCCACAACTCAAAGACGCAAAAGGCCCCCGAACAGATCACGGAAAAAATCATGTTGGATTTTCAGGGACAGGGCATTTCCCTGTCCCGTCTGATCCTTGATATTCATTCCGGGCATATTTTAGGGTCATGGGGCCCTTATCTTATGGACTTGGCGGCCATAAGCCTTATATTCTTGGGGCTTACCGGACTCATGAAACACAGACGTCGTGACCGGGACAGACAAAAAAAACCATAAGAGGCCGCCGTGACGTTATTACAAATCATCATCCTCGCCATTGTTCAGGGGATCACCGAATTTCTGCCCATCAGCTCATCGGGCCATCTGATTCTGGTGCCAGCGCTCACCGATTGGCCAGATCAAGGCTTAATGATGGATGTGGGGGTTCATGTAGGCACCCTGATGGCGGTTATAGTTTTTTTTCGGGCCGATGTGATACGCATGATGGTCGCTTTCTGGCAAATGATCACCTTTAACAAAAACCCGGATAAGATAGACAGACGATTAATGATCGCTATTGTCCTGTCCACCATTCCGGTGGTTATCATCGGCGGTCTGGTCTCAAAAATGGGATGGAACGAGGCCTGGCGCACGCTGGAAATCATTGGCTGGACCAGTATTATTTTCGGTATTCTTCTCTATATTCTGGATGAGAAATCTGAAGTTTCCCGGAAAATATCCGGCATGCGTTATGGTCATGCCATCCTCATCGGCTTTGCTCAGGTTCTGGCCATAATCCCAGGTGTGAGCCGGTCCGGCATTACCATGACAGCGGCCCGGGGCCTGGGTTTCAGCCGTACGGAAGCCGCCCGCTTTTCCATGCTTATGTCCATTCCGACCATTCTGGCGGCGGGGGCTATCGAAGGGTTGAAGCTGGTCAAAAGTGAAAATGTGGCCCTTGGCGCAGATATATTTCTTGGCGCGGGCCTGTCCTTTATCATGGCCCTGTTAGCCATTGCCGGACTGATGAAATGGCTGGAGAAATCCAGCATGACACCCTTTGTCATTTACCGGGTAATATTGGGGATTATCCTGCTCGGGATGGTGTACGCCTGAATTACTCGTAGAAATCCAGTGCGGAAATAATGATGTCTACATTCTCATTATCACTGGACATGGGCAAGGTCAGTGTTGAATAGAAATTGAAATCATCAGACTCTGTTGGAAATTCACATTCAAGATAATAAGGCTGTCTTGTCTGGACCAGATTGGTAAAGCGTTCAATAATATCCCCGGTGAAAGAAAATTCATCCAGTTCCATGCTTGTACCTTCGCGCTTAAAGGCCCGCACCAGATCAGTACCGAACAAACGCACCTTGAAATTCACTTCATCACCATCAATTACATCCGCCATCCAGATCGCGGACAATAAATGGGGGATATCCATCGGATTTAAATCCTTGCGGCATGGCATCAAAAGATCACCTTTAATCTTTAACCAATAGGCATATAAATCACGCTGTTTATCTGAAGTGAAACTTTGCGGATCTAACGCTGTCAAAATCTGATCATTCAATTTTTACGCACCTTTGAACATATGCTGAACTAAATAGAATAAAGTCAATCTAATACAATCTATCAGATAATAACCATTTTGGGTTAATAAAAAACAAAAAACCTGACTAAAGAGTAATAACCTGCCATTTTCAATCCTCATATAGCTGCCATTAGTTGATTTCTCATTTTCCACGGCGTAAACTCACCCCTACAGGAATGAAATATGCCCAAAAGTCCAAAAACAGAATTTATCCCCAACCCGGAACAGATGGCCTTGATGCCGGATGTTTCAGGCAATGATATAAATGGTCTGGGGGAAACAGAGGTTCGGCGATCATCACCGATTTACTGGCAGACACCTGAATTAACCCCTTTCGGCCCATTGATGACGTGGTTTTATGCACAAGTCCCCGATGATGAGCGCATGAAGGCCGTCCAACAACACAGGGCCGAGACAATGGCCATGGAAATCCCCCCGGTTGCCCCTATCCGGCAGGAAAGAACCGCCGAAGAATGGACTTCCCTGATCAAGAAAATCGGCAAGGAAAACGGGGCTGATATTGTCGGCATCACCAGAATGCGCCCTGAATGGGTTATCGAAACTTTTGATGTGCCGCAAAAGACTGTGATTATGGTGGCGGTTGCCATGGATTACGAGGAATTAAAAACCGCCCCCGACATCCCGGCGGCGGTGGAGGTCATCCGTCAATATGACCGGGGGCACCGGGTTTCAAGGGCTTTGACCAGATGGATTCATGCCCAAGGCTGGGAGGCTACCTCTTTTGGCGGGTCCGGAAATGTACCCATTCTCCTGATTCCCCCGGCGTTGGCCTGTGGCTTTGGAGAGCTGGGCAAGCATGGTTCCATCATCAATCGGGATTTTGGATCAACCCTGCGGCTGGCCGCCGTGGTGACTGATTTACCCCTGATTATGGACAAGGCAGACGCCTTTCATGTGGATGACTTTTGTATGAAGTGCAAAGCCTGTGAGAATGCCTGCCCGCCGGATGCCATTGGTTCCGCCAAACAGATGGTGCGTGGTGTGGCAAAATGGTATGTAAATTTCGATAAATGCCTGCCCTTTTTTAACGAAAATATGGGCTGCGCGATCTGTCTCGCCGTTTGCCCCTGGAGCCGCCCCGGCGTCCCGGAAAATCTGGTCCGTAAAATTGCCAAAAAACGCGGCAGATAGTCCCCTACATCCCTCCCAAGATCGTCACCCTGAATTTAGTTCAGGGTCCATGTTTCAACCAACACAAAGGTGAACAGGTGGATGCTGAAACAAGTTCAGCATGACATTAATTTTTGGGTATTAAGGCTAGGGCAGTTTAGCTCACTGGCCAATAAATTGTTCTGGCGACGCCGTCAGGCAGGTATCATCGAGGGACGCCACCAAAGCAAAACGGCTGTCTACGGTCGGCAGTTCATAACGGAAAAAATACTGGCAGGCGGCCAGTTTACCGTTATAGAAATCCTGCTCCCCCCCATTACCCGCCAACCCTTTCAGGGCCGCCTGTGCTTGTTGCAACCACAGCCAAGCCACCACAACATGACCAAAAGCATCCAGATAAGCCGTCGCATTGGCCAGCATCAGGTTGACATTTTTGGTCTGCGCCACCTTGACCGCCGTATCCCGCAACATATCAAAGGCCGACCCAAGTTCACGGGCGTAACCGGACAGGCCTGCGACCTCACGCGCCTGATCAATGGTTTGCCGAACCTCCCGTTCCAGCGCCTCCAGGGCCGCCCCCTCCCGCATACGAACCTTGCGCCCCAATAGGTCTATTCCGTGAATGGCATGGGTGCCTTCATGGATATGGTTAAGCCGGTTATCCCGGTAAAAACGCTCCACCGGATATTCCCGGGTATAGCCATAGCCGCCCAAAATTTGAATGGCGTGTTTATTGGCTTCAAGGCAATATTCCGATGGCCATGACTTGGCAATGGGGGTCAGAATATCCAGCAATAAACCGAGCCTGTCTTGCTCTGCCGGGTCGTCGGTCACCGCCTGGGCGTCAATCAACCCCGCGCAATAGGTCACCAGAGACAGGCCGCCCTCGACATAGGCCTTCTGCGCCATCAGCATCCGTTTAACATCCGCATGTTCAATGATCATGACCTGCGGCGTCGCAGGGTCCTTTTCATGGGGATGGCGGCCTTGGGGGCGGTGGCGGGCATAATCCAGCGAATAGAGATAGCCGGCAAGGCCGGACATAACAGCCCCGTAACCAACCCCGGTGCGGGCCTCATTCATCATATGGAACATATAGGACAGGCCCCGATGCGGCTCGCCAATCAATGTGCCGTGGCAGTCCCCGCTCTCCCCAAAATTCAACAGACAATTGGTGGTCCCCCGATGACCCATCTTGTGATTAAGCCCGGCAAGGGCAATATTATTATCTGCGCCAAGGGTGCCGTCTTCATTGACCCGGTATTTTGGCACGATAAACAGGGACAGTCCCTTGACTCCCGGCGGGCCGCCCGGGATTCGCGCCAATACCATATGGATAATATTCTCTGAAATATTTTGATCACCGCCAGAAACCCACATCTTTGTGCCACTGATCAAGTAGCGTCCATCGCCGTCTGCCACCGCTTTGGTGCGAATATCTGACAGGGATGATCCCGCCTGTGGCTCGGACAGGCACATGGTCCCGAACCAGCGGCCCGCCAGCATAGGCCCAAGGAACATATCCTTCTGAGAGGCCGTGCCATAGGCCGCCAGCATGGCCGCATTGGCTTGTGTCAGAAAAGCATAGCTTGCAATACCCATATTGGCACAGGTAAAAATACCGCCAAGGGCGGAACTGACCATGAAGGGCATCTGCATACCGCCAACCGCTTCGTCAAATGAAGCTGAAAAGAAACCAGCCTCGGCGTAGGCCTCAAGAGCGGCCTTGACCTCCGGCATGATATGCACGTCTTTGCCATCAAATGTTGGCTCATTGGCATCAAGTTCCGCCGCACAGGGCAGATATTTATCCTCGGCAATGGCCTGTGCCGTATCAAGGACGGCCGTCACCACCTCCCGGTCATAATCGCCGTAACGTTCTGTCGTCAGAAGCCGGTCGAGGTCAAACATCTCATACATCAGGAAATCCAGATCCCGACGATTTACAATCATAGACATGATATAATTTTTCCCGTTTAAGGTGTGGCCGCGTAATTCTTCTGAAAGGCCATAATCCGCTTGGCATTAACGCCAAGATCACTGCGCCCCACACGCGATACACTGCGCAAATCAATCCGGCTACCGGCATCTGTTGCGGTGACGGCCACAACGACATCATCGGCGAAATTAAACCAGAACGAGTGATCCGTTGCCTCAAAGCGACGCGCCTTGGCATCAACACCCGTTATATCCCACCCCATATCACGGGCAACATCCAGACTGCGGGAAAAAGCCTTGTCCGGATCACCGTCCACCAATAATGGACCCACATCCGGATAGGACTGTTTCTGCTGCGCCGCAAGTTCCGCCCCAGCGTAGGTTATGCTGTTCGCCCCCTCACCCCGTTTGCCCACAAGGGCCATAAATACCAGCGGGTTCGCCGTATCCGTAGCAATATCATGGATAGGCGGCACCCCGCCGCCGCCTGAAAGCCGCAGATAACCAACGGGTGCAGCAAGGAGCAACCCGATCAAAAGGGACAAAATAGCCTTGCCCATCCCGGCCTTTTTCTTCACCGCAATCATTATGATAATAATCAGGGCTAATATGGCCAAGGCAAGGCCGCCCATGAACCCGGCTCTCATAGATAGTATGAACCCGTCTAACGGCGACCATAGCCCCAAATGAACGCCCGGACCGCCAGCGATCACGATCAAAAGAAGTAACAGGGCCAAAGCCCAGAGAATACGTGCGCCGATAAATGTTTTTTTCTGGCCCATGCTCATAATAAATGCCCCTTGCTGTATTATTGTTTTAATGAAATCAATTCAATCATACTGAATTTTTATATATTTAACAATGCCAACAACAGGTGCAGCGCGAATACTCTTGACATTTAACAACTGCCGTTAATACTAATAGACGTTAATTAAATTAATTAGTTAATTGATCTATATTAACTTTTTTCTCATATTTTCATCTTAAAGTAGAAACTATGAAATCTATATAACAATACCGGGATAGTGAGTATTTTATGGTATCTGATGATGGCATTCTGATCGACAGTTTTTCTATTGATGACCTTCCCAATGATATTTTGAAGGGCGTTTATCAATATTGGCTGGACATTAAGGGGGACCATGCCATGCCAAGCCGCGCCGATTTACATCCCGCCGATATTGTCAGCCTCCTGCCTTACGTAAATCTTATTGATGTTAAGCATGACACCCAAAGATATAAAATGCGGTTGGTGGGCACAGAGACCGTTAAGGCATTAGGCAAAGAGATAACCGGGAAATATCTTGATGAACTGGGTGATATGGAAGAACACCTGAAGCCCCGCTATGAATGGATCGTCCGCGAAAAACGCCCTTACCTCATTTCGGACAGATTACTCTGGGCCGGAAAATCATACATGAATTTTTGCTCTATCGGGCTACCGCTGTCCCAAACCGGACAAGATGTTGACATCATCATGTATGGTTCCTGTTTTGAATTCCCCGATGAAATATGAACTGGTAATCCCTATTTCGCCAAAGCCGTCAATACAACCTCTATTCTCTCTGCAAGACTACCCCTAAGTTCGATATAAGGAATCTCCCGCCGAGACAACTCATCCACCAGAAAGTCCTGAAACTCTTTTCTGTTGCCTTCCCCTGACCTCTCCCAAGTATCCTCATAGGGAATATCGTCTGCACAGAGGAAAACATATTTGTAGCGCTCTTTGCACTTATCCGCGAGCTGTTCCAGCTCAGCCAGCGCGCTGTCGTGATAGCTTATGGCAAAATGCCATGTGGTAAAGGCGTTGGTGTCACAGATCAGATATTTATTCGCCTGCAAGGCCGTTTCATCCTCAATACTGTTATGGGTCGTTGCAATATAGAGCAGCTGTTCCGGTGTCAGCCGCCGATCGCTCTGGTTTTCCTCCCAATAGGTTCGCCCATATTCAGCAACCCATTCGGTATTTAATTCTTTGGCTAAGGCCCGGGAAGTCGTTGTCTTCCCCGTCGATGGCGCACCCAGAAACACAATCTTTTCAATCAAATCCTCATAGACGGTGGACGGTATAAATTTTTTATTTTTAAAGGCATCCTGCCTGATCTGTGAAGCGCTTACAGGAAAATTTTCTCTGGCCTCATCAACCCGGCAATCAACCGCATTCAGGGCACGGCTCACATACGCGCCGTAGGGTTCCGAACTGAAAAAAGCATCAATTTTTACGCCATTTACCTTTTTAAGAATGTAATCCTCCTGCGCGGCCATGACAGAATCCGTGTAGCCCGTTTCTCTTGGGCCGTCCGGGGCCGGGATAACCTGTGCCTCGGGATATAGTTTTTCTATCCATCCAATCCGTTGGTCCATAGGAATATCGGGCAATTCATCACAGGCATAGACCATGATGTAAAGTTGCTCGACCTGTTGCAGGGCTGTTTCAATCACATATTGATGCCCCCGGTGCAACGGCGCAAATTTCCCCAGAACTAACCCTGTCTTCATACAGCAGACCTATCCCGGATTTGACGTTTATACTGTTGCCACCAGCTATATTGACCGATACAGGACATAATGAGGAAGGTGATATAGAGCAAAGATGTAGGGTAAAGCCCCTTTTGAAAATAAATGACGATCGCCACAATATCCACTGCAATCCAGAAGGTCCAGTTCAGCAGATGGCGGCGGGTCAACAGTAATTGGGCCACAAGGCTTGTGCTGGTGGTAAAGGCATCACCGTAGGCAAAGGATGCATCCGTATATCGGTCCATCAGGAACCCGATGACCACGGCCGAAATCAGGCTGACAGCGGTCCAGACGCCTAAATCCCTCAGACTGGTGCCTTCGATAACAAGTTCGGCCTTAACGTCCTTGTGATGACGCCAGTTCCACCAGCCGTAAAACTGGAAGCCCACATAAAAAATATGCAGTACCGTATCGGAATAGAGCTTGTTTTGATAAAAAATCCAGACATAGAGCGTGACCTGCAACAGGCCAAACCCCCATGACCAGATATTCCGCCGGATCAGCAGGAATACACAAATAAAGCCGGAAAGCGACGCAATCATTTCAATGGGGCTGGCCCCCAGAAATCCCGCAACGAACGCGTTGAATGTCATAAATCTTTACTTTCACTAAAACGCAAATGCAGGAGAGTACACAGTCCTATCGACATTTGTCAATTTTAACGGTAAAAGCTTTTCTATGTTAGAAATTGGAAAAACCCATACTTTAAAGGTAACAAAGCACGTAGACTTCGGCGTCTATCTTGAAGGCGATGACCTTGAGGAGATACTCTTACCCGAACGCTATCTGCCCGCGGACGAAGACGCCTGGGACATTGGACAGTTCCTGAGCGTGTTTATCTATCTGGATTCCGAGGACCGGCCCATCGCCACCACGGAAACACCCCTGGCCGAGGTTGGGGACTGTGCCTGTCTCACCGTTGTTGGCAAAAGCGAATTTGGCGCCTTTCTGGATTGGGGCCTTATGAAAGACCTGCTGGTGCCCTTCAAGGAACAGCGTGTTCCCATGGAGGTTGGCCGTTCCTATGTTGTCTATCTCTATCTGGATGTGACCGGACGGATCGCCGCAAGTTCCCTGCTCAGCCGCCATTTGTCAGAAATAAATGATGGGACATTCAGTACCGGACAAGAGGTTGACCTGATGATTAGCAGCCGCAGCGACCTTGGTTATAAGGCGGTCATAAACGGCAGCCACCTTGGTCTGATCCATAACAACGAAATTGTCCGCCCCATTGCCATTGGGGATAAGTTCAAGGGCTATATCGGTGACGCACGGGAAGATGGCCGCCTTAACATCACCCTGCAAAAACCATCTTTGGAAATGCGCGGCGAGCTGGCGGATATAATTCTTGCCTATCTGAAAGACAACGGCGGTCAATGCCGTCTGACCGACAAAAGCCCGCCGGATGATATTTACGCCACCTTTCATGTGAGCAAATCCAATTTTAAAAAAGCCCTTGGTAAATTATACAAGGCACGTACAATAAAGTTGGAAGATGGCCAAATTACCCTGACCCAAAAGTAACTGAGAGAGAAATGTCATTGAATATTAAACAATTTCACAAGGTAGAAACCCACCGTGAAGTGGTGTTGAAATTTTTGCTTCTTCTGGGCGTTTTAATTTTATATTTCGGGTATCTCTCCTATGAATATGGCTTGCTTACAGGGGGGATTGTCGCCGCCCTGACCTGGAGCTTCTTTGTTTTATGCACGCCAGTCGCAGATGCCGGTTTTCTGCTGGACTTTCCCATTCGCCTGATTCTCGGGATTAGAATGCTGTATAGTGAGGTTCTTGTCTGGACAATTGCCATAAGTCTTAACCTATACGCCCTTTCTTATAATTCAGCCGCCTATGACAAGACTATTCTGACGGCACTTTTTAAAAAGATACTCACCACCCCCTACCCCTATTGGAGCATTATTATTTTAAGCGGGATTGGTACCTTTCTCTCCATCCATTTCGGCGATGAGATGATCGATGTTTTCCGCCATCGGGACCGGGTGAAATACCATCGCCATGGCTTCAAACTGAAATTTATCGGCATTGTCAGCTTGTTTACCCTTATTTTCCTCGCCTATTATTTCCTTCTGGAATCCCTGAATATTCAGCTGGATAATATTTCCTGACCCTATCTAGAATATAAGAAATCGCTTTTGCTCTCAGGATTTTCCTCGCGGCAATAGCGCTCAAAAGCGGGCACCCAAATA
>DRKK01000206.1 GCA_011051815.1 Sphingomonadales bacterium
ACGGCGGTTGGGTCACGGCGGCGAAATGATCACAGGCCGTGGTCCGGCCAAGGGCTTGCGCCAGCGGAATATCTTCGGCTCCCAGAGGTCGGAATTGCTGAGATATAATCTCAAGGGCTTGATCAACGGGCATCAGGGACATGATATTATATTTCCTTAATCTGCATTAAATTCACCGGACTTGCCGCCGGACTTATGGGTTAGCCGGATGTCACCGATCTTCATGCTCCGGTCCACGGCCTTGCACATATCATAGATGGTCAGGGCGGCGAGGGATACGGCGCAGAGGGCCTCCATCTCAATACCGGTGCGGCCATAGAGATTGGCGGTGGCGAATATGTCAACGCTGTTGTCCGCCTCATTACATTCCAGCTCAACCTGTATATTTTGCAGGGGCAGGGGATGGCACAGAGGGATCAGGTCGGCACATTTCTTGGCCGCCATAATACCGGCCAGCCGGGCCACGGAAAAGACATCGCCTTTTTTAACGCCGCCCTCCGCGATCAGGGCCAGCGTTTCCGGGGCCATTGTGATCCGGCCACGGGCATCGGCCCGGCGGTGGGTTTCTGCTTTCAGCGAAACGTCAACCATACTCGCCTTGCCCTGTGCATCCAGATGGGTCAGTTTTGACATTCTATTCTCCAATCAATTCGCGGGTGGCTTGGGCCACATCATCCTGCCGCATGAGGGATTCACCGATCAGAAAGCTGTTGATCCCGGCCTTATCTTGTAACATGCTCAGGTCATCGGGGCTATAGATACCGCTTTCACTGATCAGCATTTTATCCTGCCTAGCCATTTTGGCAAGCTGTATCGTAACGTCCAGCGAAACCTCAAAAGTCTTTAGATTACGGTTATTTATACCCATAAGCGGACTTTTCATATCAAGCGCCCGCTCCATCTCGGCTACATTATGGCTTTCGATCAGAACGTCTAGGCCATGGTCCAGCGCGGTCTGCTCCAGCTCCCGCGCCTGTTCCGGGTTCAGCATGGCCATGATCAGCAGAATACAATCCGCGCCTATGGCCCGGGCTTCTACTACCTGATAGGGGTCAATCATAAAATCCTTGCGCAGAACCGGCAGTGCGCAGGCCGCCCGGGCGGCAATCAGATAATCGTCACAGCCCTGAAAATAGGGAACATCCGTCAGCACCGACAGGCAACTGGCCCCGCCGTCTGCGTAGGCCCGTGCAAGGGCAGGCGGGTCAAAGTCAGGGCGGATCAGGCCTTTGCTGGGGCTGGCTTTCTTGATTTCCGTGATCAGGCCAAAGCGGCCCGCTTGTTGTGCGCGGTACAGGCTGTCGGCAAAACCGCGCACAGGCGGGGCGTTCTTGGCTTGCCTGTCCAGATCGGCAAGGCTTGTGCGTTTCTTACAGGCCGCCACATGGTCGCGCTTGTCGGCGGCGATATTATCCAGAATATTAGCCATGTGACATTTTGACCCAGTGGTTGAGTTTTTCAAGAGCCTTGCCGCTGTCGATGGCCTGTGCGGCAAGCTCTGCACCTTGTTTCAGGTTAGCCGCTTTCCCGGCCACCAACAAGGCCGCCGCGCAATTGAGCAGGACAATCTGGCGATAGGCATTTTGGGTACCCTTTAACACATCTGTCAGGGCGCGGGCGTTATGGGCCGCATCACCGCCGCGAATTTCAGGCAGGCTATGGCGGCTCAGCCCGGCATCCTCTGGCGTTACCTCAAAAGAGGTGACCTTGCCGTCCCTAAATTCGGATACGAAGGACGGGCCAGAAATACTTAGCTCATCAAGGCCATCGGCCCCATGAACCACCCAGACTCTTTTCGAGCTCAGATTGCCCAACACCTCGGCCAATGGTGCGGTCCACTTTTTGTCAAAAACACCGATCACCTGATATTTGGCCCCGGCGGGGTTGGACAGGGGGCCAAGCAGGTTGAAAATGGTCCGGGTGCCAAGAGAGGTCCGCGACGGCCCCACATGGCGCATGGCGCTATGGTGACGGGTGGCCATCATAAAGCCGATGCCAATATCTTTGAGGCATTTTTCCACGATCTCCATAGGGGCCTCAATATTGATGCCCAAGGTTTCCAGAACATCGGCGGAGCCGGATTTGGAGGATATGGCCCGGTTGCCATGCTTGGCCACACTGACACCGCAGGCCGCCAGCACAATGGCCGCCGCTGTGGAGATGTTATAGGTATGGGCGCCATCGCCGCCGGTGCCGCAGGTATCAACCGCATTGTCCGGGGCCGTGATAAAATGAGCTTTGGCGCGCATGGCCTCGGCGGCGCCGGTGATTTCCGCGATGGTTTCGCCGCGAAGGCGCAGCCCCATGAGGAAAGCGCCGATCTGCGCCCCGGTGGCATCCCCGCTCATCATATAATTAAAGGCACTCCGGGCTTCCTGCTGGCTTAAAGTTTCTCCAGAGGCGATTTTATGGATCAGCGTTTTGAAATCGGGGCTCATGGCTGGTTAAACTTTCTGGCGATTTCGATGAAGTTTTTCAACAGGTCATGGCCGTTTTCGGATTCAATGCTTTCCGGATGGAATTGGACGCCGTGAACCGGATGGTTTTTATGGGACAGCCCCATGATCAGCCCGTCTTCCGTTTGCGCCGTAATCTCAAGACAGTTCGGCAGGCTGTCCCGATCAACAATCAGGGAATGATAACGGGTGGCCCGAAACGGACTGTCAAAGTCGTTGAAAATTGTCTGGCCCTTATGATGTATATCGCTGACCTTGCCATGCATCAGGTAGGGCGCGCGGATACCCTCGCCGCCATAAATCTGGCCAATGGATTGATGGCCGAGGCATACCCCAAGAATGGGCAGGCGGCCACGCGCTTGTTTGATCAGGTCAAGACAGATGCCGGCCTCATTGGGGGTGCAGGGACCGGGGGAGAGGATTACGCCCTCAATATCGCCGGACGCCTTTTCGGTTAAAATCTGTTCAACCGTAATGGCATCGTTACGCACGACCTGTGTTTCTACCCCGATTTCCCCCATATAGTGATAGAGGTTATAGGTAAAGCTGTCATAATTATCGATCAGATAAAACATCAGGTTTTCTTTGTTGCCGTTATTTCCGAGCTTCTTGTACAAAAAAAAGCCCTATGACGTAAACAAATAAAAAATATTATGGCTGTTTGGCGAGAGCTTTACCTAATCTGCCAAGCGATTAAATTTTAGGATCATGCCTAAAGACCTCTTCATCAAACTCGCCTTCAAATTTGGCAACAGCCGTTGCGACGGATAGATCCCCGGTTACATTTACCACTGTCCGCATCATATCGAGAGGACGGTCAAAGGGCAGAAGGAACCCCACCACCAGCGCCGTTTGTTCCGCGCTGACCCCGATGACGCCCAATACGGCGGCAAGCAGAAAGAGGCTTGCGCTTGGTACGGCAGCGGTGCCAATGGAAACCAGGGTCGTGGTAAGGGCGATCAGGCCATAATCCACGAGGGTCAGATCAATGCCGAGGGATTGTGCGGTAAAAATTGTCACCACACCCACATAAAGCCCTGTTCCATCCATATTAATGGTCGCGCCGAGGGGGATGACACTGGAGGCAACAGGGGACTTGATGCCTAGGTTATCTTCGGCAACGGCCATTGTCACGGGCATAGTGGCACTGCTTGATGATGTGGAGAAGGCGATAAGCTGGGCATCTATGATGTCTTTGAAAAAGCGCGTTACCGGCAATTTAAGCATGAATTTTATAATGCCACCATGGGTGATCACTATATGAAGGATAAAGCTGATGGTGAGGGTAATGGCCAGCGGCACAACATCGGCCAGCGCGTTAATGCCTTTCGCCCCGGTGGTGGCCGCGATCAGGGCAAAGACGCCAAAAGGGGCCACTTCCATAATCATATGAATGATTTTCAACATGACTTCTGTCGCGCTATCCATGACATCGGCGACGAATTTGCCCTTTTCGCCCGCGAGCATAATCCCGGACCCGAACATAATAGCAAAGAA
>DRKK01000207.1 GCA_011051815.1 Sphingomonadales bacterium
CTAACAGCCTACCGTGACAGTCAGATGTAGATTCTCTTGCAGAAATATGACATTAATTCAGCGCGTTTTGCCCGCAATTCGGACGGCAGCTTTCTTGACGGCATCCGCTATCTCTTCTGCTACGATGCTGTTGCCCATGGCGCGTGCCACATTTAAACCGCCGATCAGGACAGACAGCATCGCCCATGCCCGCGTCATACTTTCTTCTTCTGTACTACCGACAAGGCCCTGCGCAACCAGCTTTGCGATACGGGTCATTTTAACTTCATAGGACGCCTGTTGATCGGCCCCCGCCTTGACCACCTCCGGCGTAAGTGTCGCCATGGCACAACCATTGGCCAAATCTTCCCGATGGGGTCGGCCCAGATAATAATCTGAAAACGCATCCACCCAATCCCCCCCATATACCGTTTGAAATTGCGGTATAGCAGCGATCACTTCATCAAGCCCGGCCTCGACTGCCATCTCGAACGCCGCATCTTTTGAGCCTAAATGAGCATAAAAAGCTCCTGAGGTAACGCCGGCGGCCTTGGCAATGCCATCAACACCGATTCCCGCAAAACCAAATTGCCGAAAACTCCTGCCAGCAGCATCTATCATTCGTTTTCGGGTTTCTTCTTTCTTTGTAACAGCTTGTTTTGTCATTATATTTCCTAAAATATAACGAACGCTATATTTATCCTTGACAGATAACGATCGTTATATTATTTGTATTTTATAGCGATCGTTATATTTGATTGCTGCCGAAAAGTCAATGCCTTCTCCCAAGGCCTGACGCAACATATGCCAGAAACCAACCAAGGATAAAATAATGACTAAAGCATTCGTTTATACAGAATTACAAATCTCCGTCCCCTTCAATGATGCCCCATGGAAAGACATCAACAGAGCCGTTAAGCAGCAATCCGGTTTTCTGAATAAAACCTGGCTTTCCGGTATAGGCAATAACTCTGTCGGCGGTCTCTATACATTCGACAGCATTGAAAATGCCCAAAAATTTGTTACCGGTTATTTCCCCGGTGAAACCAAAGAAATTGGTGCGCCCCATACATCACGTATTTTTAATGCCGATATTGTCCAAGAAGCCAGTATAGACATGAATTCAGTCCATTTCGGTTCTGAAATAAAGCAAAAACCAAAGGCCTTTGTTTATACAGAGGTACAAATAAACATCCCATTTAACAACCTTCCTTGGGCAGATATGAATCCGGTCCTAAGGCAACAAACCGGTTTGCTTGCCAAAACATGGCTCAGCGGATTACACACAAATAGCGCAGGTGGACTTTACGCTTTTGATACGGTTGAAAATGCCCGGAAATTTGCCCTTGACTATTTCCCCACCGAAGCCGCCCAATTAAATGCCGCCTTCACCACACGGGTCTTTGATGCATCCATTGTTGAGGAAGCAAGCCGCGAAATGAACTCACCTTTTTTTAACTGATCGAAACGGAAAAATATCATGCAATACCCCCTATCAACCCTCTTTATTTCCGCTGTCATGCTCGGCACAGTAAGTTTCAACGCCATGGCCACCGAAACGCAATGTATGCCCCTTGGTGGAACCGGCATGGCCAATGCCATAGACGCTACCCATTTGGTTGCATCTCTAACCGGCAGCTTTCAAGGCGGTGCCCGGGCTGAGATACTGAAAGAGCTACAGACACAGAACGGTCTTATTCTGGATATGGAGCATTATTTCTTCACCCATAAAGGCGGTCTTCTGCGCACAAGGGACAAAGCAACTTTAACCAATGTCGCGGGCAGGCCCAACGTCTATATGCTTGAAATTTCTTATGAAATTCAGGAATCAAGCGGGGCCTTTGACGGCTATAAGGGTGGTTTTAGCAGTGCTGGTCTTATCGAACTGAATATTGGCGAGGTCGTGCTGCGCTATAACGGTAAAATCTGCAAATGATCCGGATGATCAAACCGCATCACTTTCTACATGTCATGCTGCGGGTCAGTGATCTGACCCGTTCGCTTGAATTTTACCAGAATATAATGGGCCTGACATTGGTCCGGCGGAAAGATTATCAGGAAGGCCGTTTTACCCTCGCGTTTTTAGGCTATGGGCCGGAATGCGAAACCACCGTACTGGAACTAACCCATAATTGGGATCAAACCAGTTATGAGATTGGATCCGCCTATGGGCATATGGCCCTTGCCGTGCAAAATATTTATGATTTTTGCACGGCCTTGGCGGATATTGGAGTCAAAATCACCCGCCAACCCGGCCCTATGGCATTTGATGACACAGAAATCATCGCCTTTATCAAAGACCCCGATGGTTACAGGATCGAACTAATAGAAAAACAATGATTATTATCTGTTCTTCCGGTTGGCGACGATGTCTTCCACCACGGATGGATCGGCTAGGGTTGATATATCACCCAGATTTTCGTGCTCATTTGCCGCCACTTTGCGCAATATGCGCCGCATGATCTTGCCGGAGCGGGTTTTGGGCAGAGCGGGGGCAAACTGAATATGATCCGGGGTGGCGATGGGGCCAATTTCCTTACGGACCCAATCCTTTAACATCTGATGGGATTCTAGGGTAGGATCAATCCCCGTCATCAGGGTCACATAGGCGTAAATCCCCTGCCCCTTGATGTCATGGGGATAGCCGACCACAGCGGCCTCGGCCACATGTTCGTGCGCGACCAATGCGCTTTCCACCTCAGCCGTACCCATGCGGTGACCGGACACATTGATCACATCATCCACCCGGCCCGTAATCCAGTAATAACCGTCTTCGTCCCGGCGGCAACCATCCCCGGTGAAATATTTGCCGTAGTAAGTGGAAAAATAGGTCATGACAAAGCGGTCATGGTCGCCGTAGACGGTGCGCATTTGCCCCGGCCAGCTATCAGTGATGACCAGATTGCCCTCTGCCGCGCCCTCAAGCACTTTACCGTCCCCGTCCACAAGTTCCAGCTGAACCCCGAAAAATGGCCGGGTAGCCGAACCGGGTTTCAGGGCCGTGGCCCCGGGCAAAGGTGTGATCATAATACCGCCGGTTTCCGTCTGCCACCAGGTATCAACGATGGGGCAATTTTCCTTGCCAACCACCTCATAATACCAATTCCAGGCCTCCGGATTGATCGGCTCGCCCACAGTACCGAGCAGGCGCAGTGACGAGAGATCACAGGCCTTAACGAAATCATCCCCGGCCCCCATGAGGGCGCGCAGGGCCGTGGGGGCGGTGTAAAATATATTGACCTTATGCTTGTCGCAAACCCGCCAGAAACGAGAGGCATCGGGATAGGTAGGGATACCCTCAAACACCAGCGTCGTCGCCCCATTGGCCAGCGGGCCATATACGATATAGCTGTGACCGGTGACCCAGCCCACATCCGCCGTACACCAGTAAACATCGCCGTCATGGTAATCAAAGACCAGTTCATGGGTCAGGGACGCATAAACCAGATAACCGCCGGTGGTGTGTAACACGCCCTTTGGCTGGCCCGTGGAGCCGGAGGTATAGAGAATGAACAGCGGGTCTTCCGCCTTCATTTCTTCCGCATCACATTGGGCGGAAACTTTTTTCGCCGCATCCTGATACCAGATGTCACGGCCTGCGGTCATGGTAATGTCCCCCGGGGCATTGCGGACCACGATGACACTGCTGACCTCGACCCCGTCCCGTTCCAGCGCCGCATCCACATTGGCTTTCAAGGGCGTCGTACGCCCCCCCCGCAGGCCCTGATCGGCGGTAATGACCACATGGCTATCACAATCCCTGATCCGCCCTGCCAGCGCGTCCGGTGAAAAGCCCCCGAATACCACTGAATGAACCGCCCCGATGCGCGCACAGGCCAGCATGGCATAGGTGGCTTCGGGAATCATGGGCATATAAAGCGTCACCCGGTCACCCTTTTTCACCCCCTGCTCTTTCAAAACATTGGCGAATCGGCAGACCTGCTCATGGAGTTCCTGATAGGTGATATGGCGGGAAACCGCCGGATCATCGCCCTCAAAAATTATCGCTGTCTGTTCGGCGCGTGCGGGCAGGTGACGGTCGATACAATTGACGCTCACATTCAAGGTGCCGTCCTCATACCATTTGATATGAAGATCTTCCTTGGCAAAGGAGGTATCCTTGACCTTTGTATAGGGTTTTATCCAGTCAAGACGTTGTCCCATCTCGCCCCAGAAACCTTCCGGGTCGCGTACCGAACGGTCATAAAGCTCATTATATTTAGCGTTATTCACATGGGCATTTTCTGCGAAGGCCGAAGGCACGTCAAAGGTTACTGTCTCGGTCATTTTATTTCCTATATTTTTGACATTGGTCATCGTGATCGTTTATAAGTCTGCGGGGTCTCTATATAGTACAAGCCATCAAAAAAATTGTCTACAGGGTAAGGAAATAATGACACAGGAAGTCGACAGAAGCGTATCCGCCATAAAAGCCGCCTACAAGGATGACTTCCCCAAAGTTGCGCTCATTCTGGGCAGTGGTCTGGGGAAATTTGGCGATATGATGGATATTGACACCATCATTTCCTATGATCAGATTCCCGATTTTCCCCAACCTACGGTCGCTGGTCATGCGGGCCGGTTGCTGATCGGCAAGGTGGGCAAGACGCCGCTGGTCTGTATGCAGGGCCGTATGCA
>DRKK01000208.1 GCA_011051815.1 Sphingomonadales bacterium
GTATGGGAACTGATTCTGGCGGCTATTCTTGGCTTCCTGTTGATCAAGATGACAGGTGTTGACCGGGAAGTAATCGAAAAATGGCTTTATGTCATTGTCGGTCTGGCCCTCTTTTCCGGCCTGCTCGGAACCGGACACCATTACTATTGGATTGGGACTCCCGGATATTGGCAATGGGTGGGCAGCATCTTCTCGGCTTTGGAGGTATTCCCCTTCCTCGCCATGGTGATCTTCTCATTCTATATTGTGAATAAAAGCACCCGGAACCATCCCAATAAAGCGGCTTTGCTGTGGGTATTGGGCTGTACGGTTCTGTCCTTCTTCGGGGCCGGGGTCTGGGGCTTTATGCATACGCTGGCACCGATCAACTATTACACCCATGGTACTCAGATTACCGCCTCCCATGGTCATCTGGCCTTCTACGGGGCCTATGTGATGATTAATCTGGCGATTATCACCTATGCCATGCCGCACCTTCGTGGTCAGCAACCCTATAATCAGATTCTGAATATGTGGGCCTTCTGGATTACCAGTTCCGGTATGGTTTTCATGACCTTTACCCTGACGGCGGCCGGGATTCTTCAAACCCATCTGCAACGGGTATTGGGCATGAACTATATGGATGCACAGGATCAGATTGCCCTGTTCTACTGGCTCAGGCTGGGGTCTGGTATCGTTGTGGTTCTTGGCGTGTTACTGTTTGTGTACGCAACCTTCTCCAAGGGCAGCGAAGAACAGGCAACTGCCGGGTAATCCATGGATTTGATTTTTATCAAAGACGGTGGCAGTCTGATCTGCCACCGTCTTTTTAATGTTACAGGGTAAAAAAATATGAATGACGCAGAAATTCCTTTTTATATGCCAACGGCCAATGAATGTGAGCTTTTTGAAACCGCGTTCAAATCGGGCCTGCCGGTGATGCTGAAAGGCCCGACAGGATGTGGCAAGACCCGCTTTGTGGCCCATATGGCGGCACGGCTTGGCCTGACATTGAACACGGTGGCCTGTCATGATGACCTGACGGCGGCGGACCTCACGGGCCGTTATCTGCTCAAAGGTGGCGAGACACAATGGGTGGATGGCCCCCTGACCCAGTCCGTGCGAAACGGCGGCATATGCTACCTTGATGAGGTGGTTGAGGCCCGCAAGGATGTGACTGTGGTCCTGCATCCCCTGACCGATGACCGGCGGCTTCTTCCGCTGGAACGTACCGGGGAGTTGCTGGAAGCCCCGGACGATTTTATGGTGGTGATTTCCTATAATCCGGGTTATCAGAATATTCTGAAATCCCTGAAGCCAAGTACCCGCCAGCGCTTTATCGGCATCCATTTTGATTATCCCCCGGCGGATCAGGAAGTGGAGATTATCTGTGCGGAAACCGGCCTTGACCGGGCGCGTTGTGCGCCGCTGGTCAATCTGGCCCGCCGTATTCGCAACCTGAAAGACCTTGATTTGGAAGAAGGGGCCTCGACCCGGCTTCTGGTCTATTGTGCGACCCTGATTATGGCGGGGATTTCACCGATGGAGGCGGCGGAGGCCACGTTGATTGAGCCTTTGAGCGATGACGAAAGTGCCAAGGAAGGCCTGATGGAGGTGGTGCAGGCCACCTTTGGGTAAGAGGGAAAAAGCGGATGCTTGAGCTGTTTGAACCAGAAGAAATGGTTGGTAAGAAATGGCACCTGCTGGTGCGGGACCAGTCCAGCTATCCCCATTATAAAGACGCCGCGGTGCGTCTGGATGACATCCGGGATATGATCAGCATTTTCTTCCGGGCTATTGGCGGTGATCCGGGCGTGGATGTGGCCAGTGTCAGCGAGACATCACAGGGCCACCGTCTGGGATGGCGTATGCGGCTGGGCATGGATCAGGAGCGCCTGCCCGTTTCCCGGCGGGATAATGACAGCCTGCTGTTGCCTCGCGAACTGGATTATTTTCCGGAAAAGCGTCTGAACCGGTCGCTCTATCTCTGGCTGGCGGCTTTTCTGGCCCATGCCAGTGACAGGCCCGTTCGCAAGCCTGAAAACGCCTTGCATGGGGATTTGCTCACGATGGCACAGGCGTGGCAGACCACTGAATATATCATTGAGACCTATCCCGGCCTTGGCAAAAAATATGCCGAGCTGTGCGCGGCTTTGCAACAGGCCCGCCCGGCCCGGTCCCTGCCCACCTATGAGGCGCGGCTGGAACAGATCATACAGGATTTGCTGTTTGACCATGGATCAGCTCATGAGGATGCGGCGGCCTTGATGCATACGGTCTTGGCCGGGGATAACCTGCCGGATTTTCCGAGAATTCCCCGCAAGTACAAGAGTTTCCTGCCTATCCCTCTATGGGGGGATGTGGATGTTGTTCACCGGGATATTATGGATGATACCGACTTTGATGAGGCCGATGAAAGCGCCAAAAATATCTATAAGGATTTGCGGGATGGCCGCAAGCATGATGGGGTTCGTGAAGAGAATGATCAGGTGGACAAGCAGGATCCGCTGGCCCTGAACCGCTTTGAAAAAGTGATCTCCATGGCGGAAATGGTCAATGTCAACCGGGGGGTTGATGATGACGAGGACGAGGATGTGCAGTCGGCGGTGGATGATCTGGATGAACTGTCCCTGACCCGCAACAAGAAAACAACCGCTTCCACCATCAAACTTGACCTGTCCGTGGCCGGGCAGGGCATTGAAACCACGCCCGTTGTGGCGGAACACAGCTATCCCGAATGGGATTACCGATTGCAAGGCTATCGCCAGAATTTTTGCGCCGTCTTTTCCGCCCGGGCCGAGGAAGAAGCCGAAGGCTGGAACCCTGATGAGGCTACAAAACGGCGCATCCGGCGCATCCAGCGACAGTTTGAGGCCCTGCGCCCCCGGCGGGAACGAGTGCGTCGCCAGCAGGACGGCAAGGAGCTGGACATTGATGCCATGATCCGGTCAAGCTGTGACCTGCGGGCCACGGGGGCGGGCAGTGATCAAATTTATACGGATTACCGCAACCAGACCCGCGACCTGGCGGCGGCCATTTTGGCCGATGTGTCCCTGTCTACCGATTCGTGGCTGGACGGGCGGCGGGTGCTGGATGTGGAGAAAGAGGCTTTGATGACGTTGGCGCTGGGCTTGAAGGCCAGCGGCGATGATAATGCCATCTATTGCTTTTCCTCCCGCAAGCGACACAATATCCGGGTGGATTGCCTGAAAGAATTTGACGAGGAAATGTCCCGTCATGTGCAAAACCGGATTTCGGCTTTAAAGCCCGGTTACTATACCCGCATGGGGGCCGCCATTCGCCATGTGACGGAACAATTGATCCTGCGGCCCAACCATCATCGGCTGCTGTTGCTGATCAGCGACGGCAAGCCCAATGATATGGATCATTATGAGGGCCGTTATGGTATTGAGGACACCCGCATGGCTATTCGGGAGGCCCGCAAGCAAGGGGTGGCGGTCTTTGGGGTAACAGTGGATGAAAAGGCGCGGGATTATTTCCCCTATCTGTTCGGACCGGGTGGCGGGGCGATCATCCCCCATATTGATAACCTGCCCGCAGCCTTGCCGGCAATTTTCAGAAATCTTCTGGCTTAATTTTTTTCGGGGGCCGGGAAAAATTCATCACTGTGTCCGCTGATATAATAGGCGATCAGGCCAAGCCATTCATGGACGGCAAAATCCAGCTCATAAAGTGCCGCGCCCGCATCCGGCTTACTGATCAGAGAGGATGATAATTCGGTCCGGTAATCAACGGGATAGGGTTGTATCATGATGCCCACTTTCCGGTAAGCCCCAACCGCACGCGGCATATGAAAGGCAGAAGTTACCAGAAGCCATTTGTCCTCTTCGCCCGGTTTGATCAGCTTCCGACTTTCAAGGGCATTGGTATATGTATTATAGGATTTGTCATCAAAGCGGATACGGCTCAGATCTATTCCGGCTTCCTGAAAGAATTTTCGAGCAATCTCGTACTCTGTCATCATGCCGTCAAGCCGTCCTCCACCGCTATATATAACGGGAAGGGCGGGAAATTGCCGCGCCAGCTTTGCCGCTTCGATCAGGCGTTCCGCCGCACCGCTTAAAGAAACCTGATGATGAAATGTGCTGACCCTGATCCGTTCGGATCCGCCAAGGATAATAATGCCGCTATAGGGCGGTTGGCTGATGTCATTTGTAAAGCCGGCAAAGCGGTTTTCCAGTGGGGCCATGACCAAATTGGTCAGGGGGCCAAACATGGCAAGGCCATAAAGGGTAACGCTGATCGTGATGGCCCACAGGCCGGGCTTTTGACGACCCCGCCATAGGAGGACAAGCCCGATCAGCAACAGGATAAAGATCAGATTGCTCGGTTGAAGGAACAGCCAGACAGTTCTTGAAATGATATTATCCCATGCCAAGCGGTGTTCCCTTTAATTTATCTGGTGATATGTTTTATACCAGTGGATGAATTTGGGAATGCCTTCTTCGATTTTGGTCTTTGGCTCAAAGCCCAGATCATTTTGAATGGCGGTAATATCGGCGGCGGTTTCCTTCACATCGCCCGGCTGTATGGGCAACAGGTCCATCTCTGCTTTTTTGCCCAGACAATCTTCCAGAACCTTAATCATATCCAGCAGCCGAACCGTATTGTTATTGCCGATATTATAGACCCGGTGCGGGGCATTGGACCCGACGGTATGCAGGGTGCCATCATCCTTTGGTGGATTATCGAGACAGCGGACAATGCCGTCAATAATATCTTCAATGAAGGTAAAGTCCCGCAACATATCCCCGTGGTTAAACACTGGAATAGGCTCCCCAGCCAGAATTTTTTTGGTGAAAATCCACATGGCCATATCGGGCCGCCCCCACGGGCCGTAAACCGTAAAAAACCGCAGACCAGTCTGGGGCATCCGGTACAGATGGGCATAGCTCTGGCTCATCAACTCGTCGGCTTTTTTGGTGGCGGCATAGAGGGATACGGGATTATCCACCCGGTCATCCACGGAAAAAGGCATATTCTTATTGCCGCCGTAAACGGAGGATGAGGAGGCATAGACGAGATGCTCAAAGCCTTTTTTATGGCGGCAGTATTCCATGATGTTCAAATGGCCGATCAAATTTGACTGGGCATAAACAAAAGGATTGGTCAGGGAATAACGCACCCCTGCCTGTGCGCCAAGGTGAATGACTTTTTTCACATCATAGGGGGCGAGGGCCGCTGTTAGGGCTTCAAAATCCGAAAAATCCAGCTTCAGGAAGGTAAAGCCGGGATTGCCCTTTATTTCAGACAGGCGGCTTTCTTTCAGGCTGACATCGTAATAATCATTCAGGTTATCAATGCCGATAACCTCTTCCCCCCGTTCCAGCAGAAGTCTGGAAACATTAAAGCCGATAAAGCCGGCGGCACCTGTTACAACTATGGCCATAAATATCCCTCAAATGAAAATGATCGTTGATGTGTTATCTTCTAGCGTAATCGCCTTGTCAATTCCTTAAAATATGCGGGCGGGGTAAAAAAATCTTTTTTTTGTAAAATCATCGTTGCATGTTGGCATAAATCTGCCTATGTTCGCCAAATCTTTTTAGGCATGTTCAGGCCTGATGGGGTGTAGCCAAGTGGTAAGGCAACGGGTTTTGATCCCGTCATGCGCAGGTTCGAATCCTGCCACCCCAACCATTTCTGATTTAATTCAATACGGGAAAATTTTTGGAAATCTTGTTGGTGAGAGATTGAACGACCCGACATATCCTGTTACGGCTGCTCCCTTCCGGGCCTGACCGGATTGGCAGGTCAGTCGTCCGCCAATCTCTCGGGCGCATATATGGTCTTTTTTCAGGACAAGATCAAGGGCCTTGTTCATTGTGCTGGAAAAAAAGCATCTTCTGTGGCACCCTGCCGGTCCCCGTAACAGTGACAGAGACAATCCCCCATGATGGACCCGTGTATTTTTTCCGGCTTTCCCCTTGATCCCGCCGATCATCTGAGGGGTGATGAGGCATGGTTGGCCGCACAGCTCGCCTGTGACAGCAGTCGTTTTTTGCGCTATTATCATGGGCGGCCATTGATGGATATATCGGACGGTTTGCGTCCGGCTGATGGTCCTTGTGATGTGGGGGAGAATGACTGGGTCTTTATGGGGTTGGACGGGGATGTGGCGATCTTTGCGGTGGGCCTGAGGGTTAAGCCTGATTTACCTGACTATGAAAAATTCATTGATCTGCGTTCCATCGCCCTGCAACTAGGCGCATCGGGGTTCAGCAACATTCCGTCCCTTTTGGGCCGGGGCAAGATGTTGCTGGAGTGGAACGGGCGGCGGGACTTCTGTTCCTGTTGCGGTCATAAAACCCGTGTGGAACGGGGCGGATATGTGCGCAAATGCATAAATGACGATTGCGGAGCAGAGCATTTTCCGCGCACGGACCCGGTGGTGATCATGCTGGTGACATCCGGCGATCAATGCTTGCTGGGCCGGGGTGTGGGCTGGCCGGAGGGTAATTATTCGGCATTGGCAGGCTTTATGGAGCCGGGCGAAACCATCGAGGAGGCCACCCGGCGGGAAGTTCTGGAAGAATCAGGGATCAGGGTGGGCGATGTGCGCTATGTGAAAAGTCAGCCTTGGCCTTTCCCCTCATCCCTGATGATCGGTGTGCGGGCAGAGGCTCTGTCTACAGAGATCACCATTGACCCTGTGGAATTGGCAGATGCCCGCTGGTTTGAGCGGGCGTACTTGCGGGAGGTGTTTGAAAGCGGCGGCGGCTCTGACTTTAGAATCCCGCCTAATATTGCGATTGCCCGTCATTTGCTGGAAGAATGGTTGCGCATGGGCTGAGACCGTAATAGTAAAGGGATAGAAGCCTGCGCAAATTGGAGAATAAAAAGAATGTCAGATGACTATCAAACCTATCAGGGTGTTGTGTACCCTTGGCATTGTGACCATATGGGGCATATGAATGTCATGCATTATGTGGGTAAATTCGATGAAGCCACATGGAGCCTTTTTTCTGATATGGGCCTTACGGGGCGGCGGATGCGGGATGAGAAAAAGGGCATGGTCGCTGTGGAACAGAATATTCAGTATAAGGGCGAACTGATGCCTGGGGATGTGGTTGCTGTTCAAAGTGAA
>DRKK01000209.1 GCA_011051815.1 Sphingomonadales bacterium
ATCCAGCGCCGTCTGTTTGTCCACCTCCAGCGCGATGGTCAATTTTAAATATTTGGGCTTGCCCCCCGCCGTGTCAAGGTTAACCAACATGGGGTCAAGCTCCAGAAACAGGAGTTCTGTCGGCTCCTGATCGGCCACATCCGCCTCCTGACCGCCATGTTCCGTATCTGTTGCATGTTCTTCTGTTTCATCACCGCCAGACATAAAGAAGAAAGCCGCCCCGCCGCCAAGGCCAAGCACAAGGATTGCCGCCACGGCAATGATTATAATCTTCTTGCCGCTCGTTTTTTTCTGTTCCAGACCCTCTGCGCCATCTTCGTCGCCGTCACTGGAGGTTTTTTCATCGCTCATTTACTTATGCCCACCCTGTTATTCGGGAATATATGAAAGCCACATTTATAAACCAAATGTAAATCGTTAATATTAACAAGTTATTAGGAATTATTTCTTTCCCGTCGTCTGATCAATGATCAGGACACCATATTTATGGTTAATATCACATACTATATCAGGCAAGCCAGTCAAATAAAATATAAGAAGTCAGAAATTACCGGGCAAAGTCTGCCGCTCATCCGCTATTAGTCCTCCTTCAAACATATAACTCATTGTTCTAAATATATTATTTTTCTGGCACGGCATATGCATAGTGGATTGCGGGAAATATCGAACGGCCAGAAAGGACCCAAGATGGACACATTATTATCAATCGGACTTTCACATCAGGTTGCCCGGCGGCGCCAGATGGATGTTATTGCCAATAATATTGCCAATATGAGCACCACCGCCTTCAAGCGGGAAAATGTCATGTTTGGCGAATATATCAAAGAGGCCAGCGGGGGAGCCTCAAAAAACATACGCCAGATCTCCTATGTTCAGGATTTTGGCATCTCACGCAATATGGCCGATGGGCGGCTTGAGCATAGCGGCAATATTCTTGACATTGCCCTTAACGGGGATGGCATGTTTCAGGTTAAACGGGAAAATGGCGATATTGCCTTTACCCGAAACGGTCATTTGGCCTTTTCTCCGGATTCAACCTTAATCACGTCAACGGGTCAGGAAATTCTGGATAATGCCGGGAGAGCCATCAAAATCCCCCCCAATATAACCGATCTTAAATTTGCCTCTGACGGGACCATTTCATCACCATCAACAGGGCAAATCGCAAAATTAGGTGTTGTCACCTTTGAGGATGTTACAAAGCTGAAAAAAATCGGCAATAACATGTTCAGTGCCGATACGCCGACAACGCAGTCCACGGACTTTCATATTATGCAAGGGGTCACCGAATCCTCAAATATTCAACCGGTCGTCGAAATCACCCGAATGATTGAAGTAAGCCGGGCCTATATGTCCACCGCCAAGCTGATGGATAAACTTCAGGAATCCAAGAGCCGGGCCCTGAACCAACTGGCCAAGGTCGGATAGAAACACCGTTTAAAGTTAAGGATACCAAAAATGAAAGCACTTAGCATCGCCGCAACAGGCATGATCGCCCAGCAATTAAATGTCGAAGTTATCGCCAATAATATTGCCAATATGAATACCACCGGCTTTAAACGCCAGCGGGCAGAGTTTCAGGATCTTCTCTATCAGAATATTGAGCGGATCGGGTCTAATTCCTCTGATACCGGGACCGTCACCCCATCCGGGATTCAGGTTGGCGTCGGCGTTAAAACCGGCGGCGTTTACCGAATTACGGAACAGGGCAGCGTGGTTGGAACCGAGAATGATCTGGATGTTGCCATCAATGGTAATGGCTATTACCGGATCACCCTGCCTACCGGCGACAATGCCTATACCCGGGCCGGTGCCTTTCAATTAGGCCCCACAGGACAGATTGTCACCCTTGAAGGCTATACCGTCGGGCCGGGCCTGACCATTCCACAGGGAGCCGTAGATATTGCCATCAATCCCGAAGGCGAAGTATTGGTAACCTTGCAGGGTCAGATCAACCCGACCAACGTGGGGCGGCTGGAGCTTGTCACCTTCCCCAACCCGGCGGGGCTTGAGGCCACGGGCAACAACCAGTTTTTGGAAACACCCGCATCGGGTGCCGCCAATGTAGGGGTGCCCAACACGCCGGGATTTGGCGCATTACTTCAGGGTTTTCTGGAAAATTCCAACGTGAATTCGGTTTCCGAGATCACCTCCCTGATCACCGCGCAGAGAGCCTATGAAATGAACAGCAAGGTTATCAGCACCGCCGACGAAATGATGAGCGTGACCTCTAACCTGAGATAGATGATCCTATGAGACATATATTATATATAATCCTGTTCTGGGTCCTGACCCCGCAAATAGTTTTTGCCCTTGCCGATGTCAAAGCCAATGCCATTGTGGACAAATCAACGGTAACACTGGGCGATGTTCTGGAAAATCTGGATCAGGGCCGGGACATATGGGTCATGAATGCCCCGGCACCCGGACAGAGAACAACCCTGTCAACCCGCTATCTGGCCAGCCTCACCCGTGAACATAATGTCTATTGGCAGAACAGCCGGGGCGTGCGTCAAATCACCATTACCCGTAAAGGCCAAAGCTTTAAACATGCGGATTTTGAACCCTTGATCATGAAAAAGCTCAATGACATGGAGATGCCCGGCAATAAAACCGGCATCAACTTTGACAGCAAGAATGCCGCAATCTATCTGCCGGAAGACAGCAGCCTTGATGACATCAGCCTGAAAAAATTTACGTTTACCCGGCGCACCGGAAAATTCACGGCCCTGTTATCTGTACCCGTGGGAGACGGCAGCTTCACCACGGCCACCGTTCGCGGGCGGACCCATGCCATCAGCTATGTCCCTGCCCTGAACAAAGTCATCACACCGGGACAGCATATCGCCGCACAGGATATAACATGGGTATCCATGCCAACCTTGAGCATAGGCCGCAATATCATCCGGGATAAGAGCCAGCTTATCGGCATGACACCCCGGCGTGGGTTACGCAGTGTCACGCCGCTGAGACTGAGCGACCTGGAGCGACCCAAAATTGTTCTGCGCGGCAAGGTGATCCGTATTTTTTTCCGGTCCGGTAAAATCAGCCTGTCTGCCTTGGGTAAAGCCATCGAAAGCGGAGGGAAAGGCGATGTGATCCGGGTGATGAACAGCAAGTCTCACAAGACCATAGAAGCCGTGGTCACCGGCCCCGGTCAGGTTCAGGTTATTACCGCCCAAAGCGACCTCGCACAACTCATGGCACGACCCTAACCTAAGGATGCCCTAACCGACAATGCCAAGGATGAAAAACATGTTTTACGCTTCATATAAATCCACCAAATTCCTGACGGTTTTACTGCTTCTGACCTTACCCGGATGTAGTGCGGTTAACCGGATTTCCAATATTGGCAAGGCCCCGGACCTGGCCCCCATTGAAACCACACGGGTCGTCCCCCAGCAGAATAATCCTGCACAAAGAATCATTCCGGTACGCCCCCCGCAGGTCGCTATGGTCAATCATAATAATAATTCATTGTGGCAGGTAGGATCCAAAAATTTCTTCAAAGACCAGCGGGCCAGCAAAGTTGGCGATATTCTGACCATCAATATCACCATTGATGACAAGGCCAGTATTGATAATCAAACAACCCGCACCCGGTCAAATTCTGACACGGCAAATACGACTAAATTTTTAGGCCTTGAAACACAGTTGGGTAAAATCCTGCCCAATGCTGTTGATCCTTCGTCCCTTATTGATATGGGCAGCACCACATCCAATGTGGGCACCGGAAAGGTTGACCGCAGCGAAAGTGTAAATTTAACACTGGCGGCAGTCGTGACACAGGTCCTGCCCAATGGCAATATGGTCATACAGGGCCGCCAGGAGGTCCGGGTAAATTTTGAGGTGCGCGAGCTGACCGTTATGGGCGTTATCCGGCCAGAGGATATAAGCTCCATCAATACTATCCAGCATACCCAGATCGCCGAAGCCCGTATTTCATATGGCGGACGTGGGCAGTTAACCGATGTTCAACAGGCCCGTTACGGCTCACAGCTGTTCGACATCCTGTTCCCATTCTAGAAATTTGTGTTCACCGGGCAGGTTTGATCCTGACGGTATTTCCCGCACAAACGAAAAGGACCGTGTCAGAAGACACGGTCCTTTTTAATCAAGGGTCAGATAAATTAATTATCCCGATGAACTTTTTCGTATTTTTCGTGCTCTTCCTGAGCTTCCAACGTCATCATGGCGATAGGGCGGGCATCCAGCCGTTCCAGATTGATCGGCTCCCCCGTCACTTCGCAATAGCCATATTCCCCGTTTTTGATCCGCTCAATAGCCGCATCAATCTTGGTGATCAATTTACGCTGACGGTCACGGGTTCTAAGCTCAATGGACCAGTCTGTCTCTGAGGATGCCCGGTCGGCAATATCCGGCTCTTTCTGACTGTCTTCCTGTAAATGATTCAGGGTTTCCTTGGACTCACGCAGGATTTCCTCTTTCCAGTCCACGAGTTTTTTATGGAAATAAGACATCTGTCTTTCATTCATAAACTTCTCATCTGGTGAGGGCTTATAGCCTTCCGGCAACTCAACTTCCATCAGTAACCTCTGTTTTTATTATCCATAATATTCCGGTTTTGCTCCGGCTGTATTTTGGATGACAAACTACTCAACCCCGCCCTACAATTCAAGGGTTAATATTG
>DRKK01000210.1 GCA_011051815.1 Sphingomonadales bacterium
CCACAATATCAGACATGGCCTGTTGATTTGCCAGATATTCGGGGCTGTTGCGATCTATATCAGATTGAATAATCGTCATGAACTATATCACATCCTAATGTTATATATCCCAGACACTACCCTAATTTATATCATAGATAAAATCACTAATATTTATTCAACCCATAGATGGTTTCTATGATTGAATAGCAAAAAGGGCCGGCCCCTTTATAAAAGACCGACCCGTATTTAAGAAATTATATCATGTGGTGATTATATAGCCACATGACGGAAATTATTAATCTTTATCGCAAGGATTATGTTTCTTGGCGCAAGGGTTCATATGTTCCATTTTCTTCTTGGCGCAAGGATTCATATGCTCCATCTTCTTTTTAGCGCAAGGATTCATATGCTCCATCTTCTTCTTGGCACAAGGATTCATATGTTCCATTTCCTTTTTAGCGCAAGGATTCATATGTTCCATTTCTTTCTTCGCACAAGGGTTCATCTCACCCTTTTCATGAGCTGAACTGGCGGTTGCAAACAGCGCAACGGACACAGAGAACATCATTGCCACAATAATTTTACTAATATTTTTCATTTCAGGCCTTCCTAATGGTTATTTTCACTGGTGTTTCAATCAGCTTTTTCACTGCCGACTTTATCGTTAATTCACTAAATACTTATGTAATAACGCACGGTCATGTTACATGAATTGCATTGACAAAGCAAATTTCAATACCTTTAATAACGAAATGTTGATCACAGCTTCACGCCGTATAAATAAATAAAAAAGCAATAAAATTATGTCCCGAAAATTAATCATTCTTATTGGCATCTGCGGCCTTATTCTTGTGGCGGTTGTCCTGACCATGACCAAATCGGATCCGGTAACACAGGCGGCCAGCCCCCTGCCCGCAACCCATTGGCAACAACCTTTAAAACCACAAGGCCCGCCACCGGAAGAATGGAGTGAACTAGAACAATCCCTGCAGCCGGAATCCTGCGCTGAATGTCATGCTGATAAATATGACGAATGGAAAACCAGCCTCCATGCCCATGCCATGTCGCCGGGTTTTGTTGGGCAGATCATTACCTATGACACCCAGAGCGCCAATGACTGCATGGAATGCCACGCCCCGCTGGCGGAACAGAAACAGGCCTTCGCCGACGCCCGCGCGCAGGGCAAGGGCCACCTGCCCGCCGCACAGGGCCTTGCCGCCGCAGGCAACAGCTGTGCCGGTTGTCACATTCGGGAGAACAAGCGTTTTGGACCGCCCCAAAGGGATACGGGCCTGACCGGACAAAGCGATACGGATAACCCCCACGGCGGCGTATTCCGCACCGCTGATTTTGAGAAATCCGACTTTTGTGCCAGCTGTCACCAATTCCCGCAGGATTACGCCATCAATGGCAAACCTCTGGAGAATACGGTCGTAGAATGGCAGGCCAGCCCCCAGGCCGCTGAGGGCATCAGCTGTCAGATGTGTCATATGCCGGACCGCAAACACCTCTGGCGCGGCATCCATGACCCGGATATGGTTCGGGATGGCCTTGAAGCAACCCATGACGTGACAAAGGTGATGGCACGCTTTACCCTGAAAAGCACCGGAGTTGGCCATGCCTTTCCCACCTATATCACGCCCAAAGTCATCCTGCAGGCCGTCCGCCTTGACCAACAGGGCAATCCGATACCGGATACGGCAGTGTCTTACGTGATTAAACGGGATGTGGGCTATGCGGGGGGACGGTGGCTGGAATATTCAGACACCCGCCTTCTGCCCGGTGAGACAGCCAGCCTTGAGCTGGACTGGGGCGACAGCAACCGTATCAAGATGTGGCTGGAAATCTATCCTGATGATTATTACGAACATGAGGTTTATGCGGGTCTGGTTGAAAGCTTTGCCGACGGCAGCCCGGAAAAGGCCCTGATTGAACAGGCCATCATCAAGGCGCAGGCCAGCAATTTCACCCTGTTTGAAACTATTTTACAGAAACCGCAGTAACACGGAAACCCCATACACTGAACCGTCATCCTCGGGCTTGACCCGGGGATCCATTTTTCAGCATGACCAAAATGCAACAAGTATAGATTCCAGCTCAGTCTCTATTTTCCGCCCAACTCAAAAGCCCTGAGCGCATCCATATTTTCCGCCACCTTGGCAAAGGCGTGCAGGACATCATCTATGTCACTTTCTGACAGGGAAGGTTGCATATATTCATGGGTGATGATGGTGGCATGGGCCTTTTCGGTTTCGGGACAAATACCCGGCGCATAATTGATCTCGCCCTTATAATGGGGACATTTAAAAGGGCATCCCTTATCACCGTAAGCGATCTGTTCCTGAAACATGGGATAGAGATATATGGGCTTCACATAGCCGCCGCCAATCAGCGGGCCATGGCCTTTGCGCATCCGGGTTTCCGGCAATTCTGCATGCAGAGCCTTGATCAGAACATCCCGGGACAGCCCCGCCGCCGCTGCATCAAAATTCAGCACCGCCGCATAATAGGAATGATCCACATAATCCGCCGCCGGAGAAATGCTCAATCCCGGAACAGATGGCAGGTTACGATTGAAATAGGCCAGATTATCCCGGCGGCGATCCACCAGCCCCTGACTTTTGCCCAGCTGTACCCGGCCAATGCCCGCTTCAATCTCCCCAAGGCGGAAATTAAAGCC
>DRKK01000211.1 GCA_011051815.1 Sphingomonadales bacterium
CGTCCCGCAATATGCGCTGAACATCATCCAGCGCATCCCGGTGATGAATGGTCACCCCCGGCGCAAAATCCGTATTGGCCGGATATTTTTCCGGCTCATCAGTGATCACATAGATGGGGCGAACACCTTCACTATGGAGCTGGCGGCTGATCTGATCCACGGTCAGGGTACCTTCCAGCGGTTGGCCCCCGGTCATGGCGATGGCATCATTATAAAGGATTTTATAGGTGATATTGGTTTTGGCCGCCACAGACTGACGGATGGCCAGCAGGCCCGAATGATAATAGGTGCCGTCGCCCAGATTCTGGAAAATATGACCTTCATGGGTAAATTTGCTTTGCCCGATCCAGTTGACGCCCTCACCACCCATCTGGGTCAGATAGCCTGAATTGCGATTCATGCCTCCAGCCATATAATGACAGCCAATGCCCAGCATGGCGCGGCTGCCGTCCGGCACCTTGGTTGAGCTGCTGTGGGGACAGCCGGAACAGAAATAGGGCGTGCGGAAATCCTTGTTATCAAAGGATTTTATTTGGGTGAATGTTTCTGCGACTTGTTTGTTCAGTTGGTCCAAATGGCCGTTCAGGCCGATTTCCTGAAGGCAGGGAGTTATGGCACTTAATACGTCTTCCGGTGATATTTCGCCGACGGTGTTCAATATTTGCCGTCCCGCCTCGTCATGCTTGCCAATGATGGTCGGGCGGCTTTCCGGCGGCATATTGTAGAAAATATCCCGGATCTGGCTTTCCACAAAATCCCGTTTTTCTTCTATGACAATGATCTTTTCAAACCGGCTGGCAAAGGCTTTTATCCCTTCAGGCTCAAGCGGCCATGTGAGGCCGATTTTATAGAGGGAAATTCCGGCTTTTTCCGCCGTATTCTGATCTATGTCCGCATTGTGAAAGGCCTGCATCACGTCCAGATACCCCTTACCGCAGGTGACGATGCCAAGGGGAAGTTTTTGTTTGGCGTCATGCTTGTCGGAGCAATCCCAGACCAGCCTGTCGATGGGGTTGGCGCGGACAAAGGCATGAACGGCTTTCAGTTTATGGTCGATCAGGCGATTTTCAATCTGGGCCAGCGGATCGGGCCAGCGATAGTGCAGGGCGGCTTTGTCGTAACCCTCATGGGGTGGCGTAATGAAATTATCTTTGAGCTGATCCATATCAACCGTTGCCGCGCTTTCCACGATTTCGCCGACAGCAATAAAGCCGGACCAGCATCCGCTGTAACGGCTCAGGGCAATACCGTAAAGGCCAAAATTCAGATAATCCTGCAAATTGGATGGGGCCAGAATGGGCATCATCCAGGAAGCCATAATCGGCTCGCTCTGATGGCTCATGCTGCTGGATACGGCGCCGTGATCGTCACCGGCGATGACCAGAACCCCGCCGTGTGGCGAGGCGCCAAAGCTGTTGCCATGTTTCAGGGCGTCACTGGCCCGGTCAACCCCCGGCCCCTTGCCGTACCAGATGCCGAACACCCCGTCATAATCGGCAAAGTCTGATGTTTCCACCTGTTGACTGCCCAGAACGGCGGTAGCCGCCAGTTCCTCATTTATGCCCGGTTGAAAGGTAATATTATGCCGGTCCAGATGCTGCGACGCCTGCCATAATTCCCGGTCATAATTGCCCAGCGGCGACCCCCGGTAGCCGGAGATGAACCCAGCGGTATTCAGGCCATATTTTTTATTTGCTTCGGCTTGCAACATGGGCAAACGGACCAGAGCTTGCGTTCCGGTCAGGAAAATCTGGCCGCTGTTGCGCTGATAACGGTCATCCAGATGATAGTCATCCAGTGTGATTGTATTTTCGCCGGATTTGCCCATAGTCTTTGCCCTGATTATTTTTATTTAATATCTTAAAGAGATAATACATCTAAAATAGAGGGTATGTCCTTGCGATTTCCCTCAATATATGGCAAAAAGATAGAAGAGTATTTCAATAAAGGTAATTTTCATAGAAGGATTGATCTTTGGGTAAGCTGGATCAGATAGATTTCAAGATTTTAAGACTCATGCAGGAAAACGGACGGCTGTCCAATCATGATCTGGCCAAGCAAGTCGGCCTGTCGCCGTCTCCTTGCTGGCGGCGGGTGAAGCGGCTGGAGGAAGATGGGATCATCGATCATTATACGGCTATCCTTGACGGGGAGAAGGCTGGGTTTGACCTGATCGCTTATGCTCATGTGATGCTGGAAAAGCACCAGATGGAGATGCTGGACCAGTTTGATGCGGCCATTTGCGAGCGGCCAGAGGTGCTGGAATATTACTCTATGAGCGGCGAATATGATTTCCTGATGAAAGTCATCTCCCGGAATATTAAGGAATATGAGGATTTTCAGACCGGCTTCCTCATGCACCTGCCCATGGTGCGTTCAGTCAGTACAAGCTTTGTCCTGAAACAGAAAAAATATACCACCCGTTTGCCATTAGGGTTACTGGAAGAGAGCCTCTAAAATAGAACATTTGGTCCCGGTGTCATCATTACACTTTTCTGCCATATGCAATAATTCAATTTCCATCTTATGTAGATCTTCAATTTTACGTTTGATTTCACCTGCATGCAGGAGTGTCTTTTCCCTGATCTCATGACAGGTGTATGTCTCGCCATCAATGAGGGTCAGAAATTCCCTTGTGCTTTCAAGGTTAAACCCAAGCTGGCGCATGCGAAGTATAAATTTTAAGCGGGTTAGGCTTTCCTCGCTATACAGCCTATGCCCCCGTGGGCTGCGGTCTGGATTTGGCAGCAGCTTGATAAGCTCATAATATCGTATGGTTTGCACGACACAGCCGGACAATTTCGACAGTTTGCCAATGGTAAATTTTCCCGTTCGTTTCATCACAGTCTTTCTGATTTTTTACTTGCATCTATAGTAACTATAGCATGTAGAATAAGAATGTTGCGTGATAAAATTTAAGGAAAAAATATTGGATGACATAAAGTCAAAGAAAATGAATTGGATAGTTGGTGGTGCCATTATTACGGCAATTGCGACGATATCCTGTTGCATTATACCGCTATTCTTATTCACCGTGGGTATTTCGGGCGCATGGATCAGTAATCTGACGGTTCTGTCGCCATATCAGCCCATCTTTATCGGTGTGTCTTTAGGCTTGATTGGTTACGGTTTGTATCTTTTACAGACCAAACGCAAAGAAGATTGCGCAAAAGAGGCTTGTGAAAAACCCATTCAGGGCCGCCGGGCTTATTTATTATTTCTTTTCTCGCTCATACTTATCGTTATGGCTGTGGCCTTCCCATGGTTTGTGCGTTCCTTTCTCGAATAACCGGAGAGTATCATGATCAAAATTATCCTTGTTTCGGCCCTGTTGTTTGCAGGTATCTTTCAAATGGCAAAGGCTGAGATTGTCAATGTCACCTTGCAGGTGGAAAATATGACCTGTGCCTCTTGCCCCTTTATCGTTAAAAAGGCCGTTCAATCAGTGGAAGGCGTTCAGTCGGTTACCGTGGATTATGAAAAGAAAGCCGCTGATGTTATGTTTGACGATGAAAAGACAAATATAGGCGTCATTATCAAGGCGACTGGTGATGCAGGTTACCCGTCCAGTGTGAAAAATAAGTGAGCAGGAAAAGTTTTATGATTCTGGAATCAACATTAACCTGCCCCATATGTGGGCATAAGGCCAAGGAAAAAATGCCGACGGATGCCTGCCAGTTTTTTTATGAATGCGCGGGGTGTAAAAAGCTGCTTAAACCGCTGGCGGGGGATTGCTGCGTATTCTGCTCATATGGTGATGTGCCGTGCCCGCCTATTCAGTCCGGGGATACGGACTGTTGCTAAACGGATTTTTCCATTTCTTCGGCCATGGCTTTGATCTCAAGAGCCGTAGCGGCAAAATCTTTGGTTGTCTCTGACCCACGGGCCATATTCAATGTTGCCTTCAGGGCCGACAGAGGATTAAGCGCAACAAGGTCGCTGTCTTTCTGGTTTAATATCTGTGCAGTATTTGGGTCACTCATTTGTCATCCTTTGGGGTTATGGCCCCATGATGCGGTCTTGAAGTAAATATTTTATTAACCTGTTTGAAACGGGATAGAGGTTTTCTTGGTGACGGTCCGCAGGGAGAAATTGGATTTAATTTGGGACACGCCGGGCAGGGCGGTCAGCACCTCCATATGCAGATGCTCATAATCAGAGGCATCGGCCACCACCACCCGCAACAGATAATCTGCATCACCGCTCATCAGGTAGCACTCCATGATCTGGGGACAGTCGCGTACGTGCTTTTCAAATTCGGCCAGCTTTTCGCGGGTCTGCTTTTCCACCGTGATCTGAACAAAGACATTGTCCGGCAGCCCGGCGGCGGCCTGATGCACCATGGCCACATAATGATCAATGACGCCGTTGGCCTCCAATGATTTCACCCGCCGCAGACAGGCAGAAGGGGAAAGGCCGACCTTGCTGGCCAGATCGTTATTGCTGATCCGGCCATCTTTCTGTAGCGAATCAAGGATGGCATAATCAATCTTATCAAAGCTAATATTTGAAAATTTATGTCTCATAAAGTAATTTTTACACAATTTTATACGAAATTTCAAGCAGTTTACAACAAACTTCGCAAGGATATTTTCTGACTATTTTTTTATAATCAACCTGTGAAATATATTCCCTGATTATTACAGAAAGATATGAAAATGATTGTTGGTGTGCCAAAGGAAATTAAAATACATGAATATCGTGTTGGTTTGACGCCGGGCAGTGCGTCTGAATTTGTCCGAGGCGGTCACAAGGTTATTGTGGAAACCGGGGCCGGGGCCGGCATTGGTTTTTCAGATGATGATTACCGGGCCATTGGCGCGGACATTATTGCTACGGCGGCAGAGGTCTTTGCTATGGCTGAAATGATCGTCAAGGTGAAGGAACCTCAGCTTCCCGAATGTGAGATGCTGACCGAAAATCATTTACTATATACCTATTTGCATTTGGCGGCGGACCCGGCACAGACGGACGCGTTGATGAAATCAGGCTGTACGGCCATAGCCTATGAAACCGTAACTAATGAGCTGGGCGGTCTGCCGTTGCTTGCGCCCATGAGCGAAGTCGCCGGACGCATGTCCATACAGGCCGGAGCCCACGCGCTGGAAAAAGCGGCGGGCGGCATGGGTATTCTGCTGGGTGGTGTGCCGGGCGTAGCCCCGGCGAAGGTTGTGATCATCGGCGGCGGTGTGTCGGGCATGAATGCGGCGGAAATGGCCGTGGGCCTTGGGGCTGATGTGAGCGTTTTTGACCGTAATATCGACGTGCTTCGGCGGCTGGACGCCCGTTTCCGGGGGACGGTCAAGACTCGCTATTCCACGGCACATGATCTTGAGGAAGCTGTGCTGGAGGCCGATCTGGTGATCGGGGCGGTTCTGGTGGCTGGGGCGGCGGCGCCGAAACTGGTGTCTGCGGATATGGTCAAGCACATGAAAGACGGCGCAGTTCTGGTGGATATTGCCATTGATCAGGGCGGCTGTTTTGAGAACTCCCACCCGACGACCCATGCGGACCCCACCTTTATCGTGGATGGTGTGGTGCATTATTGTGTGGCCAATATGCCGGGGGCCGTGGCCCGAACCTCAACCTTTGCTCTCAATAACGCGACCCTGTCTTTTGGCTTAGCCTTGGCCAACAAGGGCTGGAAACAGGCATGCCGGGATGATGCCCATTTGGCCAACGGGGTTAATATTTCCGGTGGTCATGTGACTTATGAGGCGGTTGCCAAAGACCTTGGCAAAGAATATCACCCGTTGGATTTGTAATCTATAAGCTCCGTCAGCATGGACGGGGTGAGTACCTGAGGCAGTTGCCGGGCTTTGCCATCTGTGGGATACCAGAGATAGAGCGGAACCCCGGCGCTGCCGACCTCTTTCAGGAAGGCGGTGATTGCCGGATCGCCCCGGGTCCAGTCGCCGCGCATGACCTTGACCCCGGCCTTGTGAAATGTGGTGACCACGGATGCCGATGACAGGCTGGTGGCCTCATTGACCTTACAGCTCAGGCACCAGTCGGCGGTCATATAGAGGAAAACCGGCTTGTGGTCGGCCCGGAGTTCTGCCAGACGGCTTTTTGAAAAGGCCACCGTTTCAAGTTCGCCCAGATCAACATTTGTATTGGCAATGGACGGGGTTGTGTTAATCACATTCAAAGGCAGCAATAGCGTCACCAGAACCGGCAACAGCACTGGCCAGCTTTTCTTGTCAGAGAACTGACGCATCCCATACCACCATAGGCTGATGGCCAGCATAAGAGCCATAGCCAGCGCACCGGCCATCATATTGACCCCGGCCTGTCGCCCGACAATCCACGTCAGCCCAAGGGCGGTAATGAACATGGGGACACTCAGAACCTGACGCAGTTTCTGCATCCAAGCGCCGGGTTTGGGCAACCAGTTCCGCATGGGTTTGATAAAGCCCAGCGCTAGAAAGGGCAGGGCCAGCCCCAGACCAAGACCAAAGAAGATGGCCATGGCTTCGCTGACAGGCAATAACAGGGCCGCGCCCAAGGCACTAGCCATAAACGGCCCGGTGCAGGGGGTGGCGATAAAGGCGGCCAGTGCGCCAGTGCTTATGGCCCCGGTAAAGCCGCCCTTTGCCTGACCATTGCCGCCGAGGGTCGGCAGCTCATACAGGCCCGCCATGTTGGTGGCAATGGCGGTGACCAGCAACAGCAGGAATATAACCACCCGGGTATCCTGTAACTGAAAGGCCCAGCCCAATGTCTGTCCACCACTGCGCAACAACAGGAGGGCCGCACCGAGGGCAAGGATCATGCTGATAGCCCCGATACTATAACCCACGGCCTCTGTCTTGGCGGCGCGATCATCCCCACCGGACCGGACCAGTGCCATGGCTTTAAGGCTTAAAATCGGAAAGACGCAGGGCATCAGGTTAAGCAATAACCCGCCCAATATGGCCGCCCCAAAGGCCAGCAGGAAGCTATAGCTGGTGGTTTCGATTATATCGTTCTGGATAACAGCCGGTAAAGACATGGCCGCCGGGGCCGTAAATCTATAGGCCTGCATTTTGCCATCGCGTGTGTCAATGCGCAGGATACCGGACATCTGTTCGCCCGCTTTCACGTCCCCGACGGGAATGGTTATGATCAGCCCGCCTTCTGCGGCGGTAAATGTCTGTCGCGCCCCATCGCGGATTATTTTTGCCTGATCATTGAAGATACGGGCTGTTTCCCCATCGGACAGGGTAATACCGGGTACAAAGATGCGGATATTTTCTTCATTGGCCTGAAACCTGGCCCCGATCTCTAGCGGTTGGGGCATTTTCATTTCGGCATGCTTGAACAGGGCAAATTCGGCCAGATCAATCCGGCCACTGCCCACCGGAACTGTCAGATCAAGGCGCACCGGATCGGGGACACAGCTGCTGTCTGAACAGACCAGCAGGTCAAGGTCCAGCCGGAGCGGAAGATCATTCTTTTTTGATATATTGGCAGGGACAGATAACTCCTGTAGCAGGATTGTCTCGCCCGCATGGACGTTTGAGGCAATACCGCCCAGCATAAGCAGGGTCGGGGCGGGATGGCGCAGCTTGCCCACAGTTAAACCACGGGGCAGGGTCCAGTTCAGTTTGGGGGCATAGCCGGATTCCCCGGGATTGGACCAATATATATGCCACCCCTTTTCCGGTTGTATCAGCAGAGCAATATTGATTGGTTTCCCCGGTTTGGCACTTAGTCTCTGTACGGCAATCCGGGCATCATAATGGGTGCCTTTCGCAAAAGATCCGGCAAAGGCCGTTTGTACTGAAATGGCCAGAAACAAAGTGGCAAGGAGAATACGATACATGAAAAAAATCCTTTTCGTGTC
>DRKK01000212.1 GCA_011051815.1 Sphingomonadales bacterium
ATATGTTTGTTGGGGCTTGTGTTTGTCAGTCCTGTGGGCAAGTCATTTGCGGAAGTCTCTGATGACGGTGTAAAGCGAAAACCGCTCAGGGTTATTGTTCGGCCCAGAGTGCGCATGCCCAAGCCGGCCCGGCTTGATGAGAGTTTTGAAACCCAGCGCCTTTTTAAACAGCATAATCTGAATTTCAACTGGAAAAATATGCTGAATGACCGGTTCCTGTCTGGTTATGAGGATAGTAAGGGCTTAAAGAAATATGGTTACGCGGTAAATAAGAATATTGGGGCAAGATTACATATGAAAATTCAGAAAACCGATGATCCTGATAATTTATTACATCTGAAAGACTATCGGGATAAGCGGATATATTATGATGTTGCCTTAGTCGTAATTAATCCGATGCAGGAAATAAAGCAGGGTTGCAAATCAAAAGACCCGAGCAAATGTGCCTATTCATATTACGGCCAGTTCTGGCTAAAATATAATTTGAGGCAGATGGATATTGACCGGGACAGGGCGGATAACAGCCTTGTCAATTTGATTAAATCCCTGGATTAAACTTGCCTTAATCCGGCAATATTTCCCTAAGTACCCTTAGGGTATTTTCGCCCATGATTTTACGAATATCCGCTTCGGAAAAACCTTGTTTCAGCAGTTCTTCCGTAATTTGGGCCATGCCGCTGGCATCAAAGGGGGATTTAATGGCCCCGTCAAAATCAGATCCCAGCGCCACATGATCGACACCCACAAGGTCTGCCGTATATTTGATGGCCTTGACAATGGCTTTGGGGCTGAATTCACAGACCGCCACATCCCAGAAACCAATCCCGATCACGCCGCCAGTCCGGGCAACCCCCCTCAGATGGTCATCGCTCAGGTTGCGCTGGTTATCGCATGTGCCGCGAACCCCGGTATGGGATGACACAATAGGCGTGGAGGTAAAGGCCAAAATATCATCAATCAGAGCCGGAGAGGCATGGGCAATATCAATCAACATGCCGCGCTGTTGCATGTCCTCAAAAACCGCGCGGCCAAAATCGGTCAGCCCGCCGAGGCTAACCCCATGGGCAGAACCGCCAAGTTCGGTGTCGAAGAAATGGGTGGCGGACATCATGCGGAATCCGGCGTCATACATTACCTTCACATTGGCAAGGTCGCCTTCCAATACCTGTGCCCCTTCTATCCCAAGGAATCCGGCGGTCAGATTTTTGCCATTGTGTCGCGCGGCGACAAAGGCCGTTAGATCGTCTTTGGTCTTGATGATGACAAACTGCCCATTTGATCTTTTGGCATAATCATGGAGCTTGTGCGCCTGATACAAGGCCCGCTCTTTCAGGCTGGTCAGGCTTTTAAAGGGCCAATGTTCGGCCAGTGCCAGCAGGGTAATTTGATCGCTGTCGGCGGTATTTTTGTGGATATTTAAGCCTTTGGGTACCTTGCTGACGATGGTAAAGGCCTGAAGGGACAGATTACCGTCCTGCATGCGGGGCAGGTCAATCATGCCATAATCGTGTTTTTCTAAAAGATCACGATTCCATAACAGGAAATCTGCATGGAGGTCGGCAACAATCAGACTGTCATGGAGTTTTTGGGCACGGTCATTCACCAAATAGGGCGGTGGATTGGTGGTTTTATTCATATTGGCGTCCATATAGGCCGCATATTCGGGCAGGGCCGCATAATAAACTATCAGAAACAGGCCAACTATAATTAATAGATACGCTTTGTACTTCTTCTTCATGTCAATTCTCGATTTCCCTTAAATCATACGTTTGATTTTATTATGAGGGATAACAGGCATTCTGGCAATAAGAGATATTTATCAGGATATGATTGATTTTTCATACATCATAAGATACCTGTGTCACCTTGTGTAATGAAAGTATAATCAATGTCCGAAATCCAGACAGATCATCCTGTTGAAAATAATACAGCTGGCATTGCCTATGCCCTGGGGGCCTTTATCCTGTGGGGACTGGCCCCAATTTATTTCAAGGAATTGTCCCATGTGCCCGCGTTGGAATTTCTTGGATTCCGTATGGTCTGGTCGTTTATTTTTCTGATTATTTTACTGTTTTTCCGGCGGTCCCTGAAAATATTGATACAGGAAATAGGCCAGACATTTGCCAATAAGAAACTGCTGTTCATGCTGTTTTTATCGGCCGTATTGATAAGTTCCAACTGGCTTGTGTTTATCTGGGCTGTGGCCAATAATCATGTTATGGAGACCAGCCTTGGCTATTTTATCAACCCGCTGGTTAATGTGGCATTGGGCATGCTGGTCTTGGGGGAGCGGTTAAGCCGGGTTAAGCTGATAGCCGTGGGGATTGCGACTTTCGGGGTCATATATCTGATTGTTGCGCAGGGGATATTTCCGTGGGTTGCGCTCTATCTGGCGGGCAGCTTTGCCCTATATGGCCTCATTCGGAAAAAAGTGGTGATCGGGGCTATTTTAGGATTATGGGTCGAGATGCTGGTGTTGTTACCCTTTGCCGTGGGTTATTTGAGCTTTCTTAATTTCTCGGCAACCTCCGGACGGGTCAGCCATGATGATTATACATTATTCATGCTGATCTTGAGTGGGGCCGTGACCACTATTCCCTTGGTATTTTTTGCTTCTGCGGCCAGAAGGCTACCGCTGTCCCTGCTGGGGCTTTTACAATATATTGCGCCGACCATGACGTTGCTGATGGCAGTGTTTCTATGGGGAGAGCTATTTACCACGGCCCATATGGTTGCCTTTAGCTGTATCTGGGGGGCGTTGGCCATATATTCGGCAGACAGCTTCTTTCCCGTCAGGAACCGTCGGGGATAATGGCAAAAACACGAGCGGGAAAACCCGACCCCTGAGAGGCTTTGGGCCAGCTGGCAACAATCATGGCCCCGGTTTGCGGTAGCTTGTCCAGATTGGTCATCATCTCAATTTGATATTTATCATGGCTGAGA
>DRKK01000213.1 GCA_011051815.1 Sphingomonadales bacterium
ACCCGCTTCCTCCAGCTGCTTGATATGTTTGGAGAGCACGGAATCGCTAACCTTTAAAGCGTCGCGCAGGACTTGAAATTCCGCCATTTCCAAGGGGGCCAGAAGAGCACAGATCTGGAGACGATTGGGGGCGTGTATGACACTGTCGATGGCTGACGTCGTCATTTTTCTTTCTCCCCATTGATCCGGTCCCTATATTCACGCCTTTCAGAAAGACTCAGAATATAGACTATGACGGCCAAGATTACACCAGCGGCCAGGGGTGCCCAAGTTAAATCATATATATCCCTGAGGCCCCGAGCACCTGCAAGCAGTGCTAAAGCAAGGAACAGCAGGCCAACGAGTGCCAGAACGCCCTTTTTATTGGACGGCAGAGCTTTTGGACTGCCCCTCGTCTTACGCTGTAGATAGGCCATAGATCCAACCATCACTGCTAAAAACACCGCAATCAGTTCCGTCGCCCCCGCCGCCGCAGAAGCAAGCAATGCACCGGTGGTCAGGGCAATGATGATACCGAACCAGCGTGGCGGCATGGTCTGGCTCAGGGCGACACCTTCGGCTTCCTGTATGGCCTTTAACGCCTCTTGAGCATCGGCTGGGCTAATTTCATTTTTTTGATCGGTCATTTTTCACCTTCTCTTTCCAATATGGAAACTAATATAGCATGACTTTCCAATTTGGCAAGCTATAAGTTTCCTATGTGGAAAGAGATGATGAAAGCGAGTATCCGTGTTTGGCCAATAGTGGTCATCCAAATCTTTCATTTTAAAGATTCGGAAATGCAGGTAATTGGGCAGGGGGAAAAATTATGACTGATTTTTGCTAAAAGTCTTTTTTTCCAAAAACCCCGTAATCTACCACAGGTTACAGGCTTTAATAATTGTGTTATAATAGCTTTCTAACCCAAAAAAGCTCAAAAAAAGGTGGTGATCCCGACGCGATTCGAACGCGTGACCCCCAGATTAGGAATCTGGTGCTCTATCCTGCTGAGCTACGGGACCATCAGGGGAGGTGCCGCCTTTTAACATAAGGCCCAATACTTATCAATCCGAAGTATCAGATTATTAATCAACCCATCACCCACCCATAAAAACCGGTGGCAGGCGGTTCAGGAAGGCGTCGTCTTCCCATCCCGGTTGGCGGTCCGTCATGGTGACACGTATATTCTGGCCGAATTTGTTGTGTTTCTGACGCAGGTTTACCTCAATCCATTTCGGGATAATCTGGTCCATAATATCTTCCATAATATCATGGGCCAATGTCTCCGCCCGGTCCGCTTCCCGCTGATCCAGATAGCTGTTTAATCCCTGATTATCCAACAACAGCTTGTCGGGGATATAGCGCACAACAAACTGATACGCCCGACGGCCAATGGTGACATCCTGCGTCACGGACACGGTATAGGTCTTGCGCCGGTAAGGGTTAGGGAAAGAGATTAAATTGTCTTTTTCGGAATTTGGCATTAAGGATGCTCCATACTCATGCTCTGAACATATGAATTTTCTGGTTAATGATGGTACTGACCGAAAGCTCCGGCGGGCTATTCTCCCGGAACTGAAGATCACCGCTATAGCCGCTGATCTCAAGAGCCGTGATGAACAGGCCGGTCAGGCGGTTTTTCATCTCCGGCGGCAGGATTATGGCAGAGCGGATAATGATATTCAGCTTCTTTTCCGCCAGCAGGCCATCAACCTGAAGCAGACCAAATTGACTTAGCTCCAGCTCAACGATAAAGCGGGTGGATGACGTTTTCTCATCATCATCCCCCGCTCCGTCCTGTGCGCCCCCCTGCCCGTCATCATCGGTGATATGACGGATCAGAACCGGAATTGCGGAAATATCACCGCCCACCTGCAACGGCACCAGAAGCGGGCGCCAGTCATTGGCCGGTGTCTCCCGCCCCAGCCGGAAAATCCGCCTCATATCCTGATCCAGCAGGCCCAGCAATTTCGCCTGTCCCGCCTTTTCCAGCTGTTCACTCACTTGCGGCCCAAGCCATATGCGCGCCGGATTGCTGGCGCCCATCGCCGCCAAAAAGAAAACCATGCCGCTGGTCATCTGTCCGGGGTTTTGGATAGTCGGCACACGGTTGCCCATCATATGGGCGATCGTGCTGCCGTCAGTCATGGGCAGAACGGATATGATCTGACTCAAAGCCTGCCAATTCTGGACGAGGTCTCCCAGAGGTTGCGGGGCCATAGGTACAGGTAGCACAGGTGCCTGCGCGCCGACTTGTGATCGCGCGCTGACCGTTTCGCCTGTGGGCTGACCTGAGGGCACCGACGGTATCGCCCCCTCCTTTGCCCCCCCATCCGGCAGGGAGAAATTAATCACTGTACCCGGTTCAAGCTCTATGGGGCTTTGAAATTTAATCACCGAAACAGGCGTTGCAACATAGAGGGTCTTATAATCGCTCTGCGCACTTGCCGGGCGCGGCGAAGAGGTCACATAGCTCTCCGGATAGCGACTTTGGGCTCTGGGAATGGGTGGGCTGTCCGCCTTCTGTGCCAAAGGCTGTTGAACCTCTTTTCCCGGCGCAATGACAATGCCGGACAAGGTCGACTGTACAATAGGGTTTGCCGGCTTCCCTGCTGTCGGCGGCGAATCTTCTTTGCGAGCGTCCGGCGGCGCAATGGATTGAATACGCAAAGTAAAATTCTTACCCGCCACAAGGCCATCAAGCGGCCCGGCGGGGGAGAGCTGGCGGCGCACAATATCCGGCAGGTTTATCTCTGCTCTGGGAAGCTGCTTGATCACCGTTGCCAGCGTATTTTTATGAAGGATACTGTCCAGATTTGCCAGCTTCGGGGCGGGTTTTACGGCGGCTGTTTCGGCGGTGGTTGTGGTAATGGTCGTGACCCGGGCGGTCTGCTCCTGCACGATCAGGGCATTCCCGGCGATGGTTGCCGACTGGATAATGGCCGGGCCTTCCTGCCGGGGAACGGCTTTCTCATACAGGTTATAATTGGGGACCACACCGGGCAAGGGCAGGTCTTTCAATTTCGCGGCACTGTCCCGGGCGATATTCTCTGCCCGGTACAAATCCTGATAGGAAACGGTCTGCTGTTCCAACGGCACATTGGTCTGTTCCGGCCTTGCCTGCGGCGTTTGGCTGCCCAAGCCGACCAGTTCCAATGTCACAGGAATAGAAATCGGTGGCGCAGGGGCTTTTGCCGGGACCGGGTCGTCAAAAACCAGACGGGCCTCTATCTGACGGTCCAGCTTTATAATCTGTACCGTCAGTGCGGTTTCTTTGGTTAGTTTATCAATTTCCGGCTGATATTTTGAATCATAAT
>DRKK01000214.1 GCA_011051815.1 Sphingomonadales bacterium
AATCCACACCATCACCACCCATGGAATAGTCACCACCAGGGTCCATTTCCGTGTGGTATAGAGCCAATAAGAGGTAAGCGTGATCATACCGATATGCAGGCTTGGCATGGCGGATATGCCCCCCAGAAGAATACCGCCTTCCTGAATGGCCTGATCAAGGGGCAGGGCAAGGGTATGGTTCAATTTGTCAACGGCCATTTTGGTCAGGGAATCCGCCGCATGATTGAAATATTCCGGCTTGTAAAAGGCCGGGCCTTTCACCGGGTTCAACATGCCGATAAACCGCCCCAGATAATAGAGAATGATCATGGAATAACCATAGAAAAACACGACCCGCGTACTCTGACTAACCACAATCAGAAAGCACACCATCGCCATCTCAATAGCCCAACAGCTATGATACAGGGGATCCCAAAAGTCTGTATTGATATGGAGTGTGGATAACCATTCAAACAGAGGCCCCTCAATGGCCCAGAATATCCCGTCCCGCCATTCCGTGGTCCCAGACAGAAGCTTGAAGCTCAACAGGGTAATATTCGACGTTCCCAATATAGCAAGGCAGGTCAGAACAATAATCAAAATCGCAGACAGGCCCACAGGATAAAATTTCATGGCAAATAGATTTGACCGCAAGGGTTCCGGAAATAACGGCGCCCCGGAGATTTTTGTCTTCACATCATCCAGTATGCTCAAAACAATCAGAGCAATATGCCAAAGACTGCCCACAAATAAAACATATAGCGCCACAACCGCCAGCAACAGGTTGGTATCATTAAACCACAGGGAAAAGGGCGAGGATATTATGGACGCCGCCATTGCCGTCACCCCGAGCATAACCGCATGTAAAATAAGGATTAGGACCGCATAACGCCATTCCGGCCGTTGCAGGATAAAATCACGAATATTAACCCTATTCGCCTGCACCCCGATCGCCTGATTACTGTCCTGCATATGCCATTCCGTTTGAATATTAATTCAGTCAGGATTGTTCATATCAGACAAGTATAATTTTTTTCTTAAAGAAAACTCAAAATAGATTAAAGTCGCTTTTCAATGGCGTCCCACAGCAAGGCGGAAATATCTGTGCCGTCAAAGTGTTGAATTTCCTGAATACCGGTCGGTGAGGTAACATTGATTTCCGTCAGATAATCCCCGATCACATCAATGCCGACAAATAACAGACCCTGTTCCCGTAATGTCGGGCCGATCTCATCACAGATTTGCCGCTCCCGGTCGGTCAGCTCAGTCTTTTTAGCCTCACCCCCTACATGCATGTTGGAGCGAACTTCGCCCGCCTGCGGCACCCGGTTGATGGCCCCGACAGCCTCCCCGTCCACAAGGATAATCCGCTTATCACCCTTGGTCACATCAGACAGATATTGCTGAACAATGAAAGGTTCGGGGTAAAATTGCTGGAATATCTCAATCAGGCTGCTCAGATTCTGATCGTCCGGGCGTATTCTGAACACCCCGGCCCCGCCGTTACCGTAAAGCGGCTTGACAATTATATCCTTATGTTCCGCGCGAAAGGCGATCACATCGCGCCGATTGCTGGTAATCAAAGTTGGCGGCATGAGGTCCGGAAAACGGGTCAGAAAAATCTTTTCCGGCGCATTGCGCACCGCCGCCGGATCATTAACCACCAGGGTTTTCGGATGCACATGCTCCAGAATATGAGTAGCGGTGATATAGCCCATGTGAAAGGGCGGATCCTGCCGCATGAGGATCACATCCACATCCTCTGCCAGATCAATCTTGTCCTCGGCCCCATATGAGAAGTGATTGCCCAATTCCCGCCGCAGGGTCAGCGCGCGCGCATGGGCTGTCACCCGGCCATCCTGCAATGACAAGTCATTCACATCATAATGATATAATTTATAGCCACGGTTTTCTGCCTCAAGCCCAAGGGCAAAGGTGCTGTCACCGTTAATATCAACAGATTCGATTGGGTCCATTTGCAGGGCAACTTTAAGGCTCATAGCCGTATTTTCCACTTCATTCTTTTTCAGGAAGTCTCAAAACAATAGCACCACGATCCTCGTGGCTCTGCTTGTCCAGACTTTTCAATGTATTGATGACCTGCTGTTCAATCAGGTCATTCCGTTCAAATTTTTCACTTTGGGTCAGGCAATAGGTCAGACATTCCCTTGCCGGATCATCCTTGCCCACATGGGCCAGCAACATACCCAACTCGTAATGATGCTGTATCTCCTCCGGGTCAATCAGAACCTGACGCGACAGGATATTGATCGCCTGTCCCATGTCGCTGACCTTCAAACATCTGATTTTGATATTATCCAGCAGACGGATCAGTATTTCCCGATCCGTAATCGGTTGATAATAATCCGGTTTCAAATCCACATCGGAACTTGATGTTTTCCTGACCAACTGCCGCAGACCTCTCGCATCCATTATTTTCCCCCGGTTAAAAGGGTCCAATATGATCTTGCCATCCATCGGTCCCGCCCCGGAAAGCCGGATCAGGAAATGGCCGGGAAACGTCAATCCCTCAACATGCCAGCCCTGACTGCGTGCCGCATGCATATATAATATGCTGAGCGAAATCGGCAAACCCCGGCGAGTGTCAATCACCGACATCAGGTTGGCATTTTGCAGGTCGTCGTAATAATCCTCATTACCGGTATATTCATGGCGGTCATAGAGAGTTGCCGCCAATGCCTCTGCCCGTGCAGACGCTGAGGTTTCATTGCCGACTTCTGCGTCAAGGTCAAGGGCAAGGATTTTCAGGTGATGCTCATATTTCTGGAACGAAACACCGGGCCGATCCAAGGCCGCCAGAATCAGGGCCGTACCGGCAATGTCCGCAAGACTGCCGTCACCCTGCCCCACGGCCGTTAAATGGGCCATATATTCTGTATCTTGATCGTTCACTTTCTCACGTCCATTTGCCATGCGTCCTTTACATGGGTTGGCCAGGTCCAGGGTTCAAGCGCCATCACGTCAAAACGACAGGAAATATCTCCCCTATCGTGACCATTTCGGGCCATATACCATTCGGCGGCGCGGGATATTCTGGATTTCTGCCGCATAGACACTGCCTCCAAAGCCGCCTGCTTTGTCTGGCGAGCCTTGACCTCAATGAAACACAGAACAGACCCTTTTTGCGCAACCAGATCAATCTCGCCAGATTTGCACCGATACCGCCGGGCCAATATACGATAGCCCTTAAAGATTAAACAGCACATGCACAGCCATTCGGCCCCCTGCCCCCACAGGTAAGCCCTCTTTTTCTTTATCTGCGCCGTATCGTTCATTTCTTACCCGATAGCTCCAAAGCCCGTGCATACACCTGTTTCCGTTTCAGCCCAGTAGTATAGGTAACAGATGCCACCGCCTCTTTAAGCGATAAAACCGCCAGAGCTTTTGTCAAAGCCTCGTCAAGCTGATCAGCCCGGACCTCTGTTTCAGCAGGCGGGCCAATGACAATGACCACCTCACCCTTGGGCGCCCCCGCCGCCGCATAATGGGCCGCAAGCTCCGATAGGCTGCCGCGCCGAACTTCTTCGAATAATTTGGTCAATTCCCGACATATGGCCGCTTCCCGGTCGCCCAGAACCTCCAACATATCCTTCAGGCTGTCCTTCAGCCGTTTGGGTGACTCGTAAAATACCAGCGTGGCCTTGATGGCGGCAAGGTCAGACAGATTTTTTTGCCGCGCCACCGTCTTATTGGGCAGAAAGCCAGCAAACATGAAACGGTCTGTGGGCAATCCGGCGCTGGCCAAGGC
>DRKK01000215.1 GCA_011051815.1 Sphingomonadales bacterium
GCTTCCACCGGGCAGGCTTCCTGACAATAACCGCAATAAATACATTTGGTCATGTCAATGTCGTACCGTGTGGTGCGCCGGGAGCCATCCGGAGCCTCCGCAGCCTCAATGGTAATTGCCTGCGCGGGGCAAATGGCCTCGCATAATTTACAGGCAATACAGCGTTCTTCGCCGTTGGGATAACGGCGCAGGGCGTGTTCACCCCGAAAACGCGGGCTTAACGGTCCCTTTTCATAGGGATAGTTGATGGTGGCCTTGGGCCGGAACATATAGCGGAATGTCAGCCACATGGCTTTGACAAATTCACTAAGCAAAAACGTTCGGGCGGCATGTTTGATGAGCATCATATCACTATTCCTTTACGTCGGTATCTTGTCGGTGAGCAACAAGAACAGTCCGGTTAAAACGACCCAAAGCAATGAAATCGGCAAAAATACTTTCCAGCCCAGACGCATCAGCTGATCATAACGATAGCGCGGCACCGTGGCCTTGACCCATGCGAAGACAAAAAAGATGAACAATATCTTGCCAAAGAACCAAACCCAGCCCGGAATGATATAGAGCGGCGCCCAATCCACCGGCGGCAACCATCCGCCCAGAAACAGAATGCTGGTCATGGCAGACATCAGAATAATATTGGCATATTCGCCGAGGAAGAACAGGGCAAAAGCCATAGAGGAATATTCCACCTGATAGCCGGCGACGATCTCGGCCTCGGCTTCGGGCAGATCAAACGGCGGACGGTTGGTTTCCGCCAGAGCCGAGATGAAAAAAACGATCATCATGGGAAATAACGGGGTGAACCAATAGCCATTGACGCCCCAGAATACATCCTTCTGCGCCAGAACAATCTCACTTAAATTCAACGACCCTGCGGTCATCAATACGGTCACCAGCACAAAACCGATGGACACTTCGTAAGAGACCATCTGCGCCGAGGACCGGAGCGCACCCAGAAACGCATAGCGGGAGTTACTAGCCCAACCGGACAGGATAATCCCGTAAACCCCAAGGGATGATATGGCAAACAGATACAGGATACCTACATTCAGATCAGCCAGAACCACTCCCACATCAAAGGGAATCACCGCCCAGGCAACAAGAGCCAGCAGGAAGGTTAACGCCGGGGCCAGCAGGAAAATGAACTTGTTGGCACTGGCCGGAATGATGGTTTCTTTAAGAAAGAGCTTCAACCCATCGGCAAAGGATTGCAATAGACCCCATGGCCCCACCACATTGGGGCCACGGCGCATCTGCATCCCGGCCCAAACCTTACGGTCCATATAGACGCTCATGGCAACCGCGATCAAAAGCGGCAATACAATGGCCAGAATCCCGACCACAATGCCGGAAATGGTCGCCAGCCACGGCGCAAGTGTTACCCCAAAGGCCCATTGAAAAAATTGAACGAGTAAATCAGCCATCGGTTCCTGTTGCCTCCGCTACAAATTTTGCGCCTACGTAAGCCTGACTGCATTCCGCCATGACTTTGGACGATCTTGCGATCGGGTTGGTCTGATAAAAATCAGCAATCAGATTGGTGATCGGCGCGTCCGATGCCTTGCCCGCAACGCCAAAATCAGCCCAAGGTTCCTCAGGTAATTGGTCCACCGCCGCAAAGACCGGATGATCCGCGATCATTTTGGCCCTGAGTTCTGCCAGATTGTCATAGGGCAACGCATGGCCCAGCCTTTCAGACAAGGCCCGAAGGATTGTCCAATCCTCCCGCGCATCGCCAGGGCCAAAGATCACCCGAGGGGCTACCTGCACCCGGCCCTCCATATTGACATAGGTTCCCGGCTTTTCCGTATAGGCCACACCGGGCAGAATCACATCGGCGTATTTCACGCCTGCGTCCCCGTGGCTGCCCTGATAAATCACAAAGGCTTTTTCCAAACGGCCCAGATCAATCTCATCAGCCCCCAGATTAAAGACCACGTCAATTTCGCCGGACGCGGCCCCGTCCAAAATACCGTCTACACCGCCGTCCGTCACCAGACCAAGATCCATGGCCCCGACCCGGCTGGCCGCATGGTGCAGGATATTAAAGCCGTTCCAATCGTCCCGGACCATGCCGAATTTATCGGCAATATCATGGGCCAGTTTCAGGATATAGGCCCCGTCCGGGTGGCTTGCCGCCCCGGACCCCAGAATGATCATGGGATTTTTGGCGGCTTTCAGCGCCTTTGCAAAGTCGCCCTTGCCCGCCAGAATATTTTCCAGAGCCTTGACCGTATTGCCCAGATGCTGCACCGGATAGGTCAGATTTTCCACATCACCCACAGAGGCTATTGGCCCGCGTTTTGACAGATAGCGCAGGCGAATATTCAAGACCGGTGCCTCTTTACGCGGGTTGCTGCCCACCAGCAAACAGGCGTCGGCCTCATCAATAGCAGAAATGCCCGAATTGAACAGATAACCGACCCGATGTTTGCCGCCATATTTGGCCCCGTCCTGACGACAGTCAATGGCCTGACTGCCCAGCGCGGTCATCAGACCTTTCAGGGCATACATGCTTTCAAGGTCACAAAGATCCCCCACCAAAGCGGCCATCTTCTTGCCCGTGATATTATCCGCGATAGCGTCAAAGGCCTCATCCCATGAGGCGGGCTGTAAGGTGCCGTCCCGGCGCACATAAGGCGTATCAAGGCGGTTATATTTCAGACCGTCCACGGCCTGACGCGTCTTGTCGGAAATCCATTCCTCATTCACATCCTCATGTACCCGGGGCAGGAAGCGCATCACTTCACGGCCCCGCGCATCGGCGCGGATGCTTGACCCCATGGCGTCATGGACATCAAAGGTTTCCGTTGATTTCAATTCCCAGGGACGGGCGGAAAAAGCATAAGGCTTGTTGGTCAAGGCCCCCACCGGGCACAGGTCAACCACATTGCCCGACAATTCAGAGGCGAAAGGCTGTTCCATATAGGTGGTGATTTCCAGATGATCACCGCGCCCGATACCGCCAAGGGCCGGAACGCCTGCTATTTCCTCGGAAAAACGCACGCAACGGGTGCAATGGATACAACGGGTCATCATGGTCTTGACCAGCGGGCCAAAATCCTCTTTTGACACCACGCGCCGCGCTTCCGTATAGCGGGCATCATCACCGCTGTAATAAAGATATTGATCCTGAAGGTCACATTCCCCGCCCTGATCACAGACCGGGCAATCCAGCGGATGATTGATCAGGGTAAATTCCAAGACCCCTTCGCGGCCCCGCCGGACCTTGTCGCTGTTGGTATGAATGACCATACCGTCACCGGCAGGCATAGCGCAGGAGGCGATCAGTTTTGGTGCCTTCTCCATCTCCACAAGACACATCCGGCAATTGCCGGAAATAGACAGGCGTTCATGGTAACAAAAGCGCGGAATCTCTATTCCCGCCGCCTCACAGGCCTGAAGAACGGTTGACCCATTCTCGACCTCGACCTCTATCCCGTCAATATTAAGCGTTGGCATTATGTAAACTCCACACTTCTCTTATTTCATCACGCCGCATTACGGCTTTTCTTATAATCCAGTATCCGCTGTTCCACTTCGGGCCGGAAATGACGGAACAAGCCCTGAATGGGCCAGGCCGCCGCATCGCCAAGGGCGCAAATGGTATGGCCTTCCACCTTCTTGGTCACATCCAGCAGCATGTCAATTTCTTCCATCTCTGCCTCGCCCGTAACCATGCGCTGCATCACCCGCGACATCCAGCCAGTGCCTTCCCGGCATGGTGTACATTGGCCACAACTTTCATGGGCGTAAAAGGCGCTGAGGCGCGCAATGGCCCGGACAAGATCCGTTGACTTGTCCATGACGATCACCGCCGCCGTACCAAGGCCACTGCCTTCGGCCCACAGGCTGTCAAAATCCATCAAGACCGCATCACAAATACTTTTGGGCAGCATATGGACCGATGA
>DRKK01000216.1 GCA_011051815.1 Sphingomonadales bacterium
GACGGACCCCACATGACCCGGATAATAAACCGGAATATGTTTATAGACCGCCGCCTTGCCCAGTGACATGAAGAAACCAAGGACAATTGTTATGGATACAAAAAACCACAGGGGGATCGTAATGTTAAAATTGATCGGCCCTTCGATACCGGCGACCGTATAATCTGTCGCCGGATAAGACAGGATAAAGGTACAGGCAACCGCAACGCTGAATGTCCAATACATGACCCGCCGTGCGCCAAATTTATCTGATAACCAGCCCCCAAGTGCCCGGAAGATGCTGCCAGGTAATGCATAGGCCGCCGCCAGCATACCAGCGGTTTTGATGTCAAGGCCATAAGCCCCCACATAATAGCGTGGTAACCATAGGGCCAAAGCCACAAACCCACCGAAAACAAAGAAATAATACAGAGAGAAACGCCAGACCTGAAGGTTTTTCAACGGTTCCATCTGTTCTATGAAAGAAGCGTGCTTGATGCCTTTTTCACGGCGTTCACGCAGGGCAGGATCATCTTTGGTGAAAACAAAAAACAGGATGGCTGTGATTAGCAGAATGATGGAATAGACCTGAGCCACACCCTGCCATTTACCGTCCATCACCACCAGCAGAAACGGTGCGCCAAAGTTGGTTATGGCCGCCCCCACATTACCCATGCCGAAAATACCAAGCGCTGTACCCTGACGGTTGGCAGAATACCAGGTTGAGACATAGGCGATACCGACCGCAAAACTACCGCCCGCAAGCCCGACCCCAAGTGCCGCCACTAAAAACATGGGATAGGTTGATACTTTGGTCAAGAGGAATGCCGCAAGTGCGGTGATTACCATCTGAAAGGTATAAACGATCCGTCCGCCATACTGGTCCGCCCAAACGCCGAGGAAGATCCGGCTAAGAGAGCCGGTCAGAATAGGCGTTGCCACCAAGATACCGAACTGGGTATCATTCAAGCCCAAATCTGTCTTGATCTTCAGGCCGATGATGGAAAAAATTGTCCAAACCGCAAAACAAACGGTAAAGGCCAGCGTACTCGCTGTCAGCGCCTGTTTTTGCTCACCCCCGGTTACATTTTCTACGTTCATAGCTAAACCTCTTAAGTTTTTTGAATGATTGGACATTAGGGAAAAGAAGACCAATTGAATTTGACCTCGGTCAAAGAACGAATGTTAACTTCGAAAAAATTACCCGTACGGCTGGTCGATTTTTGACAAGAAACCTTGTGGCTTTGTGAAAACTGTCTTAATATCGGGGCGGGTATGTACAAACGATCAAAAAAAATATGAATATTACACTTACTTATCTAAGCAATGCTTTACATGATATGCAGGCGGAACGGGGATGTGCGGTGCTTTTCGTCAGCAGTGCTGGTAAGCTGTTCGAAAAAGAATTGCAGAATAGCTTTAAAAAATCCCAAGCCACCTTTGAAAAAATACACATCGAGATGAAGAGGTGGCATGAGGACCATAGCTTTGATGATGAATTTCTCCATAAAATGGAAATCGTCCTCAATAACTCTGAAACTGTCGAATCCCGGCGCAATAAAATCCTTAATCTTGAATTTAACGCCACCGAGATCATTAGCGGCTATAGCCATAATGTGATCAGCCCGCTAATGGATATTATGGTTCTGGTTGCCCTGTTTAACAAAGACAATGATCCGGCAAAGGTCAGCGCCTATTCCTATTTCCTCCAGCTCAAGGAGAAATTTGGCCGCGAGAGGGCGCTTGGGGTTCGAGGACTGGCCACCAAATCATTTGGTAATCAGGAATTTTTGGATCGTTTCCGGTTCCTGATTTCCGAACAAGACAGCTTTAAACGCACCTTTTTTGCCATGGCCGATAACAGCCAGAAACGAATCTATGACGCCATCATGCATGGCAATGCGGTCCGCAAGCTGGCCGACCTGCATCTGAATTTAAAACGGGGCCATAAAGTTACGCTGCCGGACATTGGTCCGACCGACTGGTTTGCCTTGACCTCTGAAAAGATGAACCTGATGAAAAAGGTTGAGGAGAAACTGGCCGAAACCCTGCTGAAAAATACGCTGATGAACGGCAATATTTCACAGGCCTCACAGGTTACGGCCAAGCGCGCGGTAGAGGGTATCACATCACAGCAACGGGATTTTATCGAAGACCTGCCATTTTTCATGAATTTGCCTGAGGATATTGTCTCGGGCCTGTTACAACATGCGCAGGTGCGGGAATATAAAAAGGGAAAATTGTTATTTCTGGAAGGCGAGGTTTCCAGCCGCCTTTACATCATACTGAACGGTTGGGTAAAATTATTCAAGGGAACCTCAAGCGGCAATGAGACAGTCCTGCAGATGCTGACCAGTGGTGATATGATTGCGGAATCAGCTGTTTTCCTCAATGCCAATTATCCGGTCAGCGCACAAGTGGCCAAAAATGCAGTCATCCTGACCCTGCCCGCGCCCATCATTCGGGAACGCATAAAACAGCATAACGAACTGGCCCTGAAAGTATTGGATGGTATCTCAAAGCATTCTCATAATCTGATTCAGGAATTTGAGAATATTCGCCTGAAACCGGCCACGGAACGGGTCGGCTGGTTCCTGCTGAAACTATTGCTGGATCAGGGCAAGGTGCCGGACCTCATCGAATTACCCTATGACAAATCACTCATTGCCTCCTATCTGGATATGAAGCCGGAAACCTTCTCACGCACGCTGAAACGCTTTCGCGACAACGGATTTGAGATCAATAAAAACTCGGTTATATTGCCACAAGTCAATGCTCTTTGCGGTTTTTGTGACCATGATCTGGCCGCTGCCTGCGAAAAGCATGGCACGCCGGAATGTCCAAATCCCGATTGCAGCAATGAAACAATTGCCGATTTTTGATCCACATCAACACTGGATTTATTTTCTCCTTTATGTATAGTGATACGTGTCAGGGCGTTGTTGCCCTGCTCCGAAGCCTTCGACCCTAAACTCCCTCGGGAGCACGGTTCGCTGGCCGCAGGCAAATAGACCTGCCGGGTTGCGGTGAAAACGCCGTGGCCTCCCGTGCTTGGAAAGGAGACTATAAGTGGACCTGAAACCAATTGAATTGGTTGATACCTATGATCGCGCATTTCCCTATTTGCGCCTGTCGATCACCGATATATGTAATTTTCGTTGTGAATATTGCCTGCCCGATGGCTATAAAGGTGCGGGCAAGCCCAACTTTTTGTCGCTGGATGAAATCCGGCGGCTGGTCACGGCTTTCGCTGAACTGGGCGTCTGGAAAATCCGCCTGACCGGGGGTGAGCCCAGCGTGCGCAAAGATTTTAATGAGATCATTGACCTCATATCTCATGTGCCGGGTATCACAAATACCGCCTTTACCACCAATGGCTACCGGCTGGCCAAAAATGCCAAAATCTGGTTTGAGGCCGGTATGCGTAACCTTAATGTAAGCATTGACAGTCTCGGCCAGCAGATGTTCCATAAAATCACCGGCCATGATCGTTTGCCGGATGTCTTGGCGGGTATTGAACAGGCCCTGACCATCGGGTATGACAGCGTGAAGGTGAATGTGGTTCTGCTCAAAGGTTATAACGACACCGCCCTTGAAGACTATCTGGATTATATCCAAAAGCGTCCGGTGACGGTTCGTTTTATCGAATTGATGCAGACTGGCGATAATTTGGCCTATTTCAAAAAACGTCATCTGTCCGCCGATGTGATCCGGGACCAATTGCTGGCTCTGGGCTGGACCCAGAATATCCGGGTCAATGGCGCGGGCCCGGCGGTGAATTTTACCCATCCGGATTATCAGGGCGCCATCGGCCTGATTGCGCCCTATTCAAAGGATTTCTGTCTGGGCTGTAACCGGCTACGGATTACGGCTACTGGTGATCTGCGTTTGTGTCTGTTCGGTGACATTGGTATTCCGTTGCGTGACCTTCTGCAACATGATGATCAGAAAGCCGAGCTGCAAATGCGGGTGATGAAACAGCTGGATTACAAAAAGTCCTCTCACTTTCTGGCGCAGGGGGAAACGGGCCTGATTCCCAATCTGTCCTCTACCGGAGGCTAAGCGCCCATGAAATTGCGTATAGAAGCGGAAAAGATCAGCTTTCGGCTGGATTTTGATGAGCTGGAACAGCTATTGACTGACGGTGATATTCAACAGAAAATCGACCTGCCCCAAGGCCAGTTGAGCTATATAATATCCGTCCTGCCCACCGGGTCACCGGCTGATTTTCAGACGCGGAACGGGGTTTACATTCTGTTCCTTGCCCGTGATGTAATCGAAGACCATAAAGCCGCCTTGCCAGCCCTGAAAGGTATCGTCAGTCACTTTGCCACCGAAAGTGGCGGTGAAATCAAGGTGGCGTTAGAGATCAATTTAAAGAAAAAAGTCAAACATTCCTTAGAATGATCACATAGCCCAGCAAGGCTAAACTGAGCAGCCAGAAGACCATATAGAAGATCATGGCCCGTTTGGCCTTTTTCTTTTCATACCATGTGCGCGGCTGTACCCCTTTGAACAGGAACACCAGCTTTGCCGACAGGTTGACGCAGACAATATTCACTGCCAGCAACAGTCCCGCCCCCAAGGCCAGATCATAATGCCCGGCCCCCAGCATAATGCCAATGGTCGCCCCCGGCGGCAACAGGGCCACCGCCACCATAACCCCGACCAGAACGCTGGACAGCCCCGTGGCCAGTGACAGCACCGCCGCCGCCCCGGACACCAGCGCCAGCGCGATACTGTCAAAACCCACATTGGTGCGGGACATAAGCTCCGGCCCGTTAAGCTCCCCCGGCCAATAGCTGTTCCAGACCAGCCCCAGCGAAAAACTGAGCGCCAGCGCGATCAAAAACCCCACCGCCATGGTTTTCAAGGCCCCGGCCATCAGGTCCAGATCACCAAGGGCCGTGGACAGGGCCAAGGCAAGATTAGGACCGAGCAGGGGCGCGATGACCATGGCCCCGATCACCACTGCCACGTTATTTTCGATCAGGCCAATCCCGGCGACGATGGTGGAAAAAACCACCAGCAGGATGTAGCTGGTCGTGATTTCAGCCCCCCGCGACACATCCGCATAAAGTTCATCCCGGCTGATACCGGAAAAAACTTTCGGCGCCTTGGGCTTTTTATCCTTATCATCGCCGTTGGCGGCCACCTGTTCGGTCGTTATCTTGTCCGTCGGTTTGGGCAGGATCGCCTCTACAGGCTGTAACACGATACGGACAATCTGATTTTTCAGAAAGAGTTCCTGCAGGCGGTCAGTCACATTCTGGGTATCCTGGGTGCGCACCAGAAGCGCATAGCTCAAGCCATCCGGCCCCACCGGCCAGCAATCCACCGTCCGGTCAATCATTTTGACCTTTTGGGCCAGATCTCCGGCCCCTTTGCGGACATGTATCTGAATAATTCTGTGACTCATTCTCACCCCTTGTTATTTTGGATATAGCCCAGTGTAATTTTGTATGTAGCATAGACTATTTTATTGGGATATGCTTCGTCTATGACAAAAAATTTAAATATGGACAAAATTATACCGCCTCTTAAAGCTCTGCTTGGGGATCGTTTCAGCCTGTCAAATGCGGTGCGGCAACATCATGGTGAGGAATTGACCCATTTTGATATATGCCCACCCGATGCGGTGGCCTTTCCCATCAGTACAGATGAAGTGAGCCAGATCGTCAAGCTGTGCCATACCCATGACATTCCGGTCATTCCCTATGGCGCCGGGACTGCGCTTGAAGGGCATTTTCTGGCAGTGCGCGGCGGCATCACGCTGGACTTCAGCCGCATGAACCAGATTATCACCCTGCATCAACAGGATATGGATTGTGTGGTAGAGGCCGGGGTCACCCGGGAACAGCTGAATCAGGACCTGCGTGATACGGGCCTGTTTTTTCCCATAGACCCCGGAGCCAATGCCACCCTTGGCGGCATGGCGGCAACCCGCGCATCGGGCACTAATGCGGTTCGTTACGGCACCATGCGGGAGAATGTCATTGCCCTGAAAGCGGTCATGGCTGACGGCACCATTATCACCACCTCAAGCCGGGCGCGGAAATCCGCCGCCGGATATGATCTGACCCGTCTGTTGATTGGGTCTGAGGGGACGCTGGGCATCATCACGGAAATCACCGTCCGGCTATACGGCGTACCGGAAGCCATATCCGCCGCCGTCTGCCCGTTCAACAGCCTTGACGGGGCGGTGGATACGGTGGTCGATGTGATACAGATGGGTCTGCCCATCGCCCGTATAGAGCTGATTGATGACCTGTTGGTGGATATTATCAACCGCTTTTCCGACCTTGATTATCCTTGTGAACCGACCCTGTTCATGGAATTTCATGGCAGTGAAACGGCGGTTAA
>DRKK01000217.1 GCA_011051815.1 Sphingomonadales bacterium
CTACAGCCGAATTGACGAGTCAGAATTTTAGTGTCTGTGAACAATCAAGCAACATCTTGAAAGATTTGTAAAAACAGAATAAATTCAGAAACAGGTTTGGGCCTTATCATGGCCTGAGAATCTTATGATCCCTCATTTTATTAATATCATATATACAAAAATTTGAACCAATCTTCAACAATGCGTTTTTCAAGCCCATTCTGTGCCGTGAAAACTTATTGCTTTAATTTTAGAAATTATTAAACTATATTATTAAAATACTAATTAATTTACTGATTAAATAGAATTATAAAAGATAGAATTAGGACATTAGTTTTTACCTTAAGTGATTTACAGTTGAAATTCCGATTTAAGCTATTACCCTGTTCACAAAACAAACAACAACAACGAAATCGGAAAAGTCAGATAAAAGTATGAATATGAAAAATAATGAAAAAAAGGGAACCATAGAATTGGACCGCCATTGGCATCTTGCCACCAATGATCATGAAATTGCCCTGACCGAGCTGGAATATTCCCTGTTACGGTCTTACGAGAGCTTTACCCGCTGGATGAAAGAATGTGTAGTGGCGGCCTCGGGCTTTAATATGAGTGCCAATGACTGTGCCATTCTTAACCTGATCGCCATGCGCGGACGGCCCAAAGGGATCACAGAAATCGCCCGCCTGTTAAACCGGGACGACAATACCAACATTCAATATACCATCCGCAAGCTCACCCAGGATAAGCTGGTGGAAAAGACATCCACCGATAACCGCCGCAAGGGAGTCCGTTACCGGGTAACCAGTGCGGGAAATAAGGTTGTGGAACGATTTGTCGCTCTGCGCCGGGGCTTGCTCATTGAAATGACAGAGACCATTCGGGCCATGGATGATCAATTGGCGGGCGGCAGTAAAATCCTTGATATTATGACCGGTATGTATGATCAGGGGGCGCGCATTGCCGCCACCCATCGGCCAAGCTTTGACGAAGAAGACTGAATAAAAATGTAAAAGGGTATGGAATGAAAATCAGCAGGAGAGGATTCTCTCTCGGTAGCGGTGCTTTTACGCTGGCTTTCCTGCTGGGCGGCAAAGTCATTCATCTGACCCCTGCAGAAGCCAAAGCCCAAAAGACCCCTTTTCAAACCATAACCGCTGATCAAGCGGCCCTCATTGACCTGCTTGGGAATGCTATTGTACCCGGTGCAAAGGCTGCTGGTCTATCTCGCTATATTGATCATCAGCTATCAACGTCCTTCCCGGATAATCTTTTGATCATACGGTATTTGGGGGTCAATCCGCCCTTTGACGGTTTCTATCGCGCGTCCCTGACCGCCTTTGAAAATGCCGTAATACAGCAATATAATAAAAAACCCACAGACCTTTCCGCGCCTGAAATGGCTGACTTTATCACCCTTATGATGCAGAAAAACCCGGCGGGTTGGGATCGCGCGGCCCCACCGGCCCCGTTTTTCTATTTTGTCCTGCGCAGTGACGCCATTGATGTGACTTACGGCACGATGGACGCCTTTGACGGACTGGATATTCCCTATATGGCCCATATAGAACCCGCCCATCCCTGGAAGGTAAACCTATGAGACGCCAACCGGAAAAAGTCGATATCATCATCATCGGCTCCGGGGCCGCAGGCAGCCTTATGGCGGCAAAACTATCCAAAGCAGGCAAGAAAGTCCTTATCCTTGAGGCGGGGCCGGAACGGAAACTGACCGACCTGACCAGTTCACAAATCCATGCCCGGCGGCTGAAATGGGCCGGGGCTCCGGTTGAGGAAAAGGGCAGCCAGCCGATCAGCAATGTCTTTAACTCAGGGTACGGCACCGGGGGGTCTGCCCTCCATCATTTTGGCGTCTGGCCGCGCCTGCATGAGCAGGACTTCAAGGTGAAGAGCCTTTATGGCCGCGCCCTTGACTGGCCCCTCACCTATGATGACCTGCGGCCCTATTATGACCGGATTCAGCAGGAAGTTGGTATTTCCGGGGACCATAAGGCCGAAAAATGGCGGCCTGACGGGGCGCCCTATCCCTTACCGCCCGTACCCGCTTTCCAACAGAGCGAGATCATCGCAAGGGGATTTCACAAGCTGGGCAAAAGCACCGCCCCCCTGCCGCTGGCCCTCAACAGCCAAGAGTATAAAGGCCGCCCGGCCTGTATCTGGGATGGCTGGTGCGACGCGGGTTGCCCGACCAAGGCCCTGGTCAATCCGCTCGCCCTTTATCTGCCCGAGGCAGAAAAATACCACTGCAAAATCATACATGATGCCACCATCACCCGTATCCTGACCAATGGTAAGGGAACCAAGGCCAGCGGCGTTATCTATCACACCAAAGACGGGGCAGAAATCACCCAGATGGCTCAGATGGTCATCGCCGCCGCCTTTGCCGTTCAGACCCCGCGCCTGTTGCTGGCCTCGGCAAAGGGTGGGCTCGCCAACAGCAGCGGCATGGTCGGGCATTATATCATGGGCCATTCGGCAGCCACCACCTTTGGCCTGTTTAAGGAGGAGACAGAACCCTATATGGGGGCCATGGGCGGTCAGATGGTCAATCAGGATTCCTATGATCACAAGGACCAGCGGGACAGCGGCTTTGGCAGCTATCAATGGATGATCGCCCAAGCCCTGAAGCCCAATGACCTGCTCGGCATCGGCGGCAGTAATCCCGGATTGTTTGGCGCAAAGCTCACCGAATTTATGAAAAAAGCCGTGCAACATTTTGGCGGCATGACGGCCTGCGTAGAGGATCTACCCTTACCGGAAAACCGGATCACCCTGTCCGCCCAAAGGGATAAATTCGGCATGCCTCTAGCCGTGGCCACCCATCATTCCCATGCGGACTCCAAGGCCCTGTGGCAATCGGCCAAGGCAGAAGGGGCCAAAATATTCAAGGCCGCCGACGCCACATCTATCTGGCACGGGCCGCAGGGGTCCATGCATATCATGGGCGGCACCATCATGGGGGATGACCGGGCATCATCCGTCACCAATTCCTATGGCCAATGCCATGATATTGATAATCTGTTCATTGCCGGGCCCGGCCTGTTCCCCACTAGCGGCGGGGTGAACCCCACCTTCACCGTCCATGCCCTCTCGCTCAGAACAGTGGACTATATCAGGGAAAACTGGTCATCCCTTATATAACGAGTGTGGCTTCATTTATTTTTTGTACAAGGGCGTCCGCAATCACATCCTGCATCCCGATGGCCGGGGCCTTGTGAAAGGCAAAGGCCGGATGTTGCACGGCGACCTTGTCTATTTCTGCATAAATATGGGACAGCAGCCGTCCGGGGAACAGCAGAAACGGCAAGACCACCACATGACTATAATGGGAATGGGCCGCCTGTGTCAGGGCCGACGACAGTAACGGCACCCCGTCAGAAAAATAACAATATCGGCTATCCCCCACATCAAGGCGCGTATCAAGTTTTCGGCACAACGTAATTATCTGATCACTAACTGCACGCTCCTTACTGCCGCGCCCGACCACCAAAAGCGTCACATCCTCCCCATCGCAAGGCGGCAGAACAGCCGTCACGGCAGATGCCGCTGCCTCAACCACCAAAGCCCCCACCCCCAGCGGCCCACCGCAATATAGCTGAGCGTCAGGATGTGTTTTACGGAATTGGGCCACGATGTCCGGAATATCAATTTTCATATGTCCGGCATTATACAGCATGGCGGGCTGGACCATTATATCCCTGTGACCCTGATCATATATCTGTTGCAAAACCTCCGGGATCGATGGGCTGGTGTGACCCAGAAAGGCTCCGAACAGCTCCTGCCCCCATAGTTTCCGCCGAATTTTATCCATCAGGGCATAAAATTCTGTGCCGGCTTGCGGCGATCTGCTGCCATGTCCACATAATAATACTGCCGATGTCTGTTTTGCTATCTTATTCATGGCCATAGTTTAAGCAGCACCCCATAATATTCAACCCGGGATATGAAAAAACAAGCAAAAACAGGAAGAAAGCGCCTATAGACCCAACATAATAAATCTCGTTTTTTAAACAAAAACACTGGACTGTC
>DRKK01000218.1 GCA_011051815.1 Sphingomonadales bacterium
AAACCCCATAATTATTTTACAGGATACACGTCATGTCTTATATCGCGGAAATACCATACGGAGCCTATTGGTCCACCCCCTTTTGCCGGTGGCAGGGCAGTTTCTCGAACCTGCATAGTCTTAAATTCGCCGCCCATGTGATCCGCGCCGAAATGGCCAAGCGGGATATGGACGGCCGTCTGCTGGATTACGGCGTGCTCGGGACTTCGGTGCCGCAACAGCATGCTTTTTACGGTCTGCCGTGGGTGACGGGCATGGCGGGGCTGGATCATGTGGGCGGTCCGACCATCGGGCAGGCCTGTGCCACCAGCGTGCGCTGTATGCTGAACGGGGCGCAGGAAATTGAAACCGGACAGGCCACCGCATCGCTGATCATTGCCGCTGACCGGGTATCCAACGGACCGCAGGTCTATTATCCCAATCCGGCGGGACCGGGCGGGACCGGCAAGACCGAAAACTGGACCATGGATAATTTTGGCTGTGACCCCCTGGGCGGCCATTCCATGTTGCAAACGGCCGAGAATGTGGCCCGGGATTATAATATTTCCACCGAAAGCCAGCATGAGGTCGTGCTACGACGGCAGGAACAATATGCCGATGCGCTGGCCGATAATCATGCCTTTCAGAAACGCTATATGACCCTGCCCTTTGATGTGCCAAGGCCCAATTTCAAGAAAACCGCCAATCAACTGACCGGAGATGAGGGGCTTGTTGCCTCCACTGCCGATGGGCTGGCGGGATTGCGGCCTGTGATGAAGGAAGGCACCATCACCTTTGGCGGCCAAACCCATCCGGCGGACGGTAATGCCGCCCTGATCATGGCCGCCCCGGACAAGGCGAAAGAGCTTAGTCAGGACAGCAGCATACAGGTAAAGGTCCTTGGCATTGGACAGGCCCGGGTTGAGCTGGCCTATATGCCAAAGGCCACGGTTCCGGCGGCACGGGCCGCGCTGGCACAGGCGGGCCTTTCCATCGAACAGGTGGACGCCATAAAAACCCACAACCCCTTTGCGGTCAATGACCTGTTTTTTGCCGATCAGTTTGGTATTGATGTTACGGATATGAATAATTATGGCTGTTCCCTGATCTGGGGCCATCCGCAAGGGCCAATGGGCCTGCGCAGTGTTATCGAATTGATTGAGGAACTGGCCCTGCGCGGCGGTGGATACGGGCTGTTCAGCGGCTGTGCGGCGGGCGATACCGCCATGGCCATCGTCATACAGGTCGTGGACCGGAAATAAACAAAATAGCTTTAAGGAAATACAGATGAGTCTAAAAATTGGCATTGATGTGGGCGGGACATTTACCGACTTTTTCGTCGACCAGTCCGGCAAGGAAACCCGCATTCACAAGACCCTGTCCACGCCGTCCGATCCGTCGATCGCGGTGATGAACGGCCTGACAGACATTGCCGAAAGCATGGACCCACCCATGAGCCTGACGGCGCTTGCCGCCGCCGTGGATACCATCGTTCACGGCACCACGGTGACCACCAATGCCACCCTGACCAGTAATGGCGCCAAGACCGGTTTGATCACCACCGAAGGGGTCCGCGACGCGCTGGAAATGCGTCGGGGTATTCGTGAGGAACAATATAACAACCGTTGCACCAATGTGGTGCCGCTGGTCCCCCGCTATTTGCGGCAGGGCGTTGGCGGGCGGCTTGACCGCAACGGCAAGGAGATCAAACCTCTTGACCTGAATGATGTGCAAAAGGCCATTGACCTGTTCAAGGCGGACGGGGTCAAGGCCGTGGCCATCTGTTTTATGAACAGCTTTGCCAACGGTGACCATGAACAGCGCGCCGCCGAGCTGGTACGCCAGGAAATGCCGGAGGCTTACTTAACCGTATCATCGGACCTTCTGCCTTCTATCCGTTTTTATGAGCGGGTCAGCACCACGGCCCTGAACAGCTATATCGGCCCCATATTGGACCATTATCTGAATCAGCTTCTGGACCGCCTGAAAGACATTGGCTTTAAGGGTATTTTGCTGATCATGCAATCCAATGGCGGGGTGATGACGCCGCAGATTGCCAAGGAAAAAGCTGCCCTGACCCTGTTGTCCGGTCCGGCGGCGGGTCCCGGCGCAGGCCTGCAATATGTCAAGGCCCACAATCAGGAAAATTGTATTGTGGTCGATATGGGCGGCACCAGTTTTGAGGCGGCCCTTGTGGTCGGCAGCCCCGTAGTGGTTAACGAAGGCGAGATTGATCGCCGCCGTCTGGCCCTGCCCATGCTGGGCATCCATACCATCGGCGCGGGCGGCGGGTCCGTCGGCTGGCTGGATGAAGGCGGGTTGTTACGCATGGGTCCGGAAAGCGCGGGTGCGGCTCCCGGCCCGGCCAGCTATATGAAGGGCGGCACAAAACCGGCCTGTACCGATGCCAATCTGGTATTGGGTTATCTGAACCCGGATTTTTTCGCCGGCGGGGCTATGAAATTGGATATGGAGGCCGCGCGCAAGGCCATTGACGAACATGTGGCAACGCCCATGGGCCTGAGCATAGAAGACGCGGCGGCGGGTATGTATCGCATAGCCTGTATGAACATGGCACAGGGTATCCGCGAAATTACCATCAAGCGCGGCTTTGATCCCCGGGAATTCCCACTGGTGGTGGCGGGTGGTGCGGGGCCGACCCATAGCTGTTTGATCTGTGAAGAACTGCAAATACCATTTCAGGTGGTGCCCCGTGAATCCTCTATCCTCTGCGCGGCGGGTATGTTGATGTCTGATCTGCGTCATGATTTTGTCCGCACCTTTGTGGCCCTCCTGAATGATCTGGACTGGGCGGCCTTGAATGAGGTGGTCAGTGACATGGTGGATGAGGGCAACAAACTGCTGGAACAGGAAAACATTCCCGAGGACCGTCGCAGCACCATTATCAAGCTGGATTGTCGTTATCTGCGCCAATATCACGAGGTATCGGTTGAAGTGAGCCAAAGCGATGTTGACAGTCATAACCTGGATGCCATCGCCGCCGCCTTCCACGAAGAGCATAACCGGCTGTTCGGCTATTCTCTGGAGGGTGATGCCGATGCACCGGTCGAAATTATCAATATCCGCGTGCAAAGCGTGGGCGAGGTGGAAAAACCCGCCTTTCGCACCGAAGAGAAATCTTCCGCCGATGCGTCCCATGCCATCAAGGGAGAGCGGTCCGTCTATATCCCGGAAGATAAAGAATTCCAAACCGTTCCGGTCTATGATGGTCATAAAATGGTTCATGGCAACCACGTGGACGGCCCGGCCATGATCGAACAGGTGACAACGGCCATCTTTGTCGGCGGCACATTCAATTGTGTCATTGATCAATATGGCTCCTTTGCCCTGTACCGCAAGGACCGAACCGATTTAGTATCCTCACTGATTAAAGGAGAGACGGCATGAGCAAAATAGACCCTATTTTATTGTCCGTATATGCGCGGGCATTTAAGTCCATTGCCGATGAAATGAGCATTTCGGTCCAGCAGTCCACTCGCTCGCCCATTCTGTGTGAGGCCAAGGATTTTGTCACCGGATTATATGACGGCGAGGGCAATATGCTGGAACAGATGGAAAATCTGCCCATATTGGCTTTCTCTCTGGCCCCGGTCTGTAAATATATCATCGACTATTATGATGGTAATATTAATGAGGGCGATGTCTTCTTCCATAATGATGTCTTTTCCATGGGCAACCAGAATAACGATGTGGCGGTTTACAAACCGATCTTCTTTGACGGGCAGCTTGTGGCCTGGTCCGCGGTCAAGGGCCATCAGGCCGATATTGGCGGCAATGTGGCGGGCGGTTATAACCCCAACGCCACCGAGGTCTGGCAGGAAGCCCTGCGCATCCCGCCCATCAAGGTGGTGGAAGGCGGCAAATTGCGCAAAGACATCTGGAATCTGATCTTTGCCAATATCCGTTTTGACATCGTACAGCACGACATGAAGGCTCAGATGGGGGCCTGTGTCATTGGCGAGCGGCGTATGCTGGACCTGATCGGCAAATATGGTCTGGAAAGTTATCAGAACCATAAACAAGCCTTGTTTGACGCCACCAAGAAAATGATGCAAGCCGAAATCCGCAAAGTGCCCAACGGCACTTACAGCGGGGAAGGCAAAGTCTTTTATGATGGCCGCCATGAGGGCAGTGAATTTACCATTCGGGTTAAAATCACCGTCGAGGATGAAAAGATCACCTTCGATTACGAAGACACAGACGCCCAGACCGACGGCTTTGTTAACGGGACCTATACGTCCAGCGCCTCGGCCACCATCCTGACTTTCCTGCAAATGGTTAATCCGGATATTCCCCATAATCAGGGCATGGTGGAACCCATTGAAATTCTGATCCCTGAGGGCAAGATTCTCAATGCGTCTTATCCCAAGGCAACCACGTTTGGTAATCACCTTTGTCCGCCCAACGCAGATGCCATCATTCGCGCCTTATCCCCGGTGATGCCCAGCAAGGTAACCGCCGGCTGGAATAACCTGCTCTGTTCCTTGTCCACGGGCAAAGATGCGGAAAAGGACGATACCTACGTTGATATTTTCTTCATGGGCATGAAGGGTGGGTCCGGGGCCATGGACGGCACCGATGGCTATGACCATATCGGCATGATTGATGCGTCCGGCGGTGTTCTGGATCAGGATTATGAGATGTTTGAACAGCAAACCCCCCATACCCTGATCAAACATGAATATGATATGGACAGCGCCGGAGCCGGACGCTGGCGCGGCGGGCTTGGCACCGAAACCATCTATGAAATCGGCTCCGACGATACCCAAATCGTGACCTTTGGCGACGGCGATTTTGAGGGATCATTCGGTCTGTTTGGCGGCAAGGGCGGCGGCCTGAACCTGATCAAGATGACTTATCCTGACGGTACGGAAGTTATTCCCAACAATAAAGACCTGATCACCGGGGTACCAAAAGGCACCGTTTATTTTCAGACTGCCGGCGGCGGCGGCGGTTATGGCCGCCCCGGCGAGCGGGATCGGAAAACTCTCGCCCGGGAAATCCGTGACGGTATTATCTCAAAAGAAAAAGCCGCTGAACTCTATGATTATGCGGAAGGATGATCCATGGATTTTGACCTGTCCGAAGACCATCGGCTGATAAAGGAAACCTTCGCCCGTTTCTGTGATGATCGCATCATGCCACAAGCGGAAGCCATTGACGAAGCCCACGAATATCCATACGAGCTGTTTCGTGAATTGGGGGAGCTTGGCTTTTTCGGTATGCGCTATCCGGAGGATGTGGGCGGCAGCAATCTGGACCTTCTGGCCCTATGCCTGGCCCTGCGGGAAGTTTCGCGCGGGTCCATGTCGCTGGCGGGGTGCGTTGCCATGCAATCGCTCATGGGCACCAATTTTCTTCATCTTCTGGGCAATGACGATATTAAGGAACGGCTGTTCAAACCGGCTCTGCGGGGGGAGAAAATCGGTGCCATCTGTATGACTGAGCCCAATGCGGGCAGTGACCTCATGGGGCTTAGTACCAATGCCAAGAAGGTGGATGGTGGCTATCTTTTGAATGGGCAGAAAATGTGGGTAACCGCCGCGCCTATGGCCGATTTCTTTACCGTCTTTGCCAAGGCGGGGCCGGATATGAAGCTGACCATTTTTCTGGTGGAAAAAGATTTTAAAGGCCTGCATGTGGGCCGCGCCATTGAAAAAATGGGCGTTTGGGCCTTGCCCACGTCCGAGGTTGCTTTTCAGGATTGCTTTGTGCCGGACAGCCACCGGTTAAGCCGCGAATATGGCGACGGCGGCGCGCATCTGAAAACCGTTTTGGCTGAAATTCGCATCATTACCGGGGCCATGGGCCTAGGTGTGGCGCAGGCTGCCCTTGACGAAGCGGTGCGATATGCCGCCGAGCGCAAGCAATTCGGCAAGCCTATAAATCGCTTTCAGGCGATTCAGCTCAAACTTGCGGAAATGGCCACCGATCTTGAGGCCGCCACCCATATTGTGCATTATGCCGCCTGGCTCAAAACATCCGGTAAACCTCATCTTCAGGAAGCTGCCATGGCAAAGCTTTTTGCCACCGAGGCCGCCGCCAGCATTTGCGACAAAGCGGCAAGGGTTCTGGCATCCTACGGCTTTGCCATGGAATATCCGGTGCAACGGTTCCTGCGCGATGTACGCTTTACCCTGATCGGCGGCGGCACCAGCGAAATTCTAAAATTGACCATAGCTAAGGGCTTGAATTCATGACAAAAAATAAAATACGTGTTCTTGTGGGAAAACCGGGGCTTGACGGCCATGATCACGGGGCGAAAGTGGTTGTCCGCGCCCTTATGGATGCCGGGTTTGAGGTGATTTATACGGGCCTGCGCAAAACCCCGCGCCAAATTGCCGAGGCGGCGGCCAACGAAAATGTGGATGTGATCGGCCTGTCCAGCATGGCCGGATCCCACATTCCCTTTTGCGAGAAATTAAAACCACTACTGAAAGAATATGGTCTGGAAGACAAGCTGTGGATCATTGGCGGCAATGTGCCGGTCAAGGACCATGACGTCCTTCAGAAGATCGGTATTGACGCCATCTTCCCCACCGGCAGCCATTTCGAAGATATTATTGATTACATCAAAAACCGTTACCGGCAATTGGCATAGAGAGCATTATTCATGACACAAGATAAAATCATCAATGAATCCGGCATAGAGGTGAAAGCCCTATATACGCAGGAAGATGTGGACGCTTCCGGCGGCATAGAAATGGTCGGCCTGCCCGGTGAATATCCCTTCACACGCGGCATCCATAAGGAAATGTACCGCAAGCGGCCTTGGACCATGCGTCAATATACCGGCTTTGCCAATGCCAAAGACACCAATGAGCGGTTTCATTATCTGATCGAAAACGGCCAGACCGGGCTTAATGTAGCCTTTGATCTGCCGACCCAGACCGGCTTGGACACGGACGATCCCATGGCCGAGGGTGAGGTGGGCCGGGTCGGCATGGCGGTGGATACCCTGCGCGATTTTGAAATCGCTTTTGACGGCATTGATCTGGAAAAAATTACGGTGTCCCTGACCATTAATGGCTCGGCGGCGATCCTGATTGCCATGTATCTGGCCATGGCGGAAAAGCGCGGCTATGACGTGGCCAAACTGCGCGGCACGGCCCAGAATGATATTCTGAAAGAATTTATCGGACGCGGCACATGGATTTTCCCGGTGGAGCCCAGCATCAAGCTGGTCGGTGATACCATTGAATATTGTGCCAAGAACGCCCCCAAATATAGCCCGGTCAGCGTTTGCGGTTATCACATCCGTGAAAGCGGCGCGACCCCGGAACAGGAAATGGCCTATGCTTTCTGTATCGCGAAAGCCTATGCCGATGACATGTTAAAGCGTGGATTGCATATTGATGAATTTGCCGGACGGCTCAGCTATAACTTCAATATTTTCGGTAATATTTTTGAACAGGTGGCTAAATTCCGGGCCGGGCGTGGTCTGTGGGCCAAGATCATCAAGGAAGATTACGGCGCCAAAGACCCCAAATCCATGTGGTTGCGCATGATTGCGGCCGGCGGCGGCGGCGGGCTGACCATTGAACAGCCGGAAAATAATATCGTACGCGGAGCCTATTACGCTTTGATCAGCGCCCTATCCGGGGCTCAGACTATGGCGCTCTGCTGTTTTGATGAGGCCTATACCATCCCGTCAGAATATGCCCAGCGTATTTCCCTGCGCACCATGCAGCTTTTGATCGAGGAAATGGGCCTGTGCGAAACGGTCGACCCTCTGGCGGGCAGCTATTATGTGGAAACCATGACCAACGAAATGCGCAAAAAGATGGAAGAGACCATGGCCGAGGTGGAGGCCGAGGGCGGTATCGTTAAAATGGTTTCCGAAGGCACCATTCAGTCCAAAGTCTCGGCCCAGGCCTTTGAGATGCAGAAAAACCTGCAATCCGGGGCTTTCCCCAAGGTCGGGGTCAATTGCTACAAGATTGATCAGGAGGAAAATGAGGTGGAATTCCACCCCTATGACACCAAGGATGCGGATCAACAAATTGAAAATCTGAACGCCGTAAAAGCCGAACGCTCCCAGACAGAAGTGGACCGCACGCTGGCCATGGTCAAGGCGGCGGCAGAGGCCGATGACAATGTGATGCCCGCCATTGTGGAGGCAGTGAAAGCCTATGCCACCGTGGGCGAGATCACCAAAAAACTGGTTGAAGTCTACGGCTATTATCAGGAACCTATTCGTTTTTAAGAAGAGCAGAAAAATGTCAGAAATTGAAAAATATATTGCCCCGGACACAGTCAGCGACGCGGTAAAGGCCTTGTCCAGTGGTGGGGTGACCATCCTTGCCGGGGGAACCGACCTCACCCCGCAGATTGACGCAGGCCGCCGCAGCCACGCCCCGACCCTGATGAATATCCGCCGGGTGGACGACCTGTCCGGCATCACACAGAATAAGGGCGAGACCCGCATCGGCTGTCTGACCACTGTATCGGAGATCAAACAGAGTGATCTGGCCCCCGCTATCCTGCGGCAGGCCGCCGACCATTTTGCCAGCGAACAGATCCGCAATGCGGCCACCCTTGGCGGTAACATCTGCAACGCGTCCCCGGCGGGTGATATGATCAATCCGCTTTTGGTGCTTGACGCATCGGTGGAACTGGCCAGCTGGAAAGAAGGGGCTATGGAGGTGCGGCGCGAGCCTTTACGCCGCTTTTTCACCGGACCCGGCAAGACCATCAAACATGACAATGAACTGCTGATTGCGGTGGTTTTTGACACGCCCGGCCCAGATTTTGTCGGCTATTTCCGCAAGTCCGGCCCGCGTCCGGCACTGGAAATTTCCACCGTCAGTGTGGGTATTGGCGGCGATTATAAAGACGGCGCATTTCACAATGTTCGGGTGGCCTTTGGTGCTGTTGGCCCAACGCCCCTGCGCGGCAAAGCCACCGAAGCCATGCTGGAAGGGCAAGCCCTGACCGCCGAGGTCATTGACAAGTCCGCCCGCGCCGCACAGGACGATGCGACCCCCATCGACGATATTCGGGCCACAAGCTGGTACCGCACCCATCTGATTGCCGTATTCACAGAGGAGCTTTTGAACAATGTCCGTCAAAACTGAACTTAACTTTACCCTGAACGGCAGGCCGGTCAATATCGAGGTTCCGGTGGATATGACCGTGTTGAATCTATTACGTGACGTCTTGGACCTGAAGGGCACAAAATATGCCTGCGGCGAGGGCGAATGCGGGGCCTGTACCATTGAAGTGGACGGCACGACCATCAACAGCTGTCTCATGTATGCCGCCGATCTGAACGGGCGCACAGTGATGACTATCGAGGGACTGGGCGCGGGGAACAAGATGCACCCCATGCAACAATCCTTTGTGGATCACGGGGCGGTTCAATGCGGCTTTTGCATGCCGGGCATGATCATACAGGCCAATTACCTGGTCAAGCAGAACCCGGACCTCACCCGCGAAGAGATGAAGCGGGGGCTTGAAGGAAATATCTGTCGCTGTACCGGATATACCAAGGTACTGGACGCCGTTGCCGCCATTGTCGGGGCAGAAGGATAATATCATGAGTGAACAAGTCGCCTTTCAACATATTGAAAAAACCAGCCTGATCGGCAGCCGGATCAAGAAACCCGATGCGCCCGCCAAGGCCATCGGCAAGACCCGCTATATCAATGATATGGTTCTGCCCCAGATGCTCTATGGCAAGATACTCCATGCCGGACGGACCCATGCGGAAATTGTAAGCATTGACACAAGTGAGGCTGAAAAGTTACCGGGCGTCCATCTGGTGATCACGGCGCAGGATACGCCGGACTTGAAACTGGGTTTTGTCAAAGATAACGCGCCCCTGAAAGATAAGGTACGCTGCGAACGGGACGAGGTCGCCGCCGTGGCCGCCGAGAGTGAGGCCATTGCCGCTAAGGCCCTGAAACTGATCAAGGTCACCTATAAAGACCTGCCGCCGGTCTATACCATCGAGGACGGCTTAAAAGACGGTGCCCCGGTCATTCAGGACCGCTTCCCGGACAATAAAAGCCTGTCTTTTGAATTTACCCACGGCGATATGGCTGCGGCGGAACAGAAATCAGATATTATTCTGGATGATGTGTTTAATGTCCATTATGTGACCCATTGCTGTATGGGCACCTCCTGCGCCATTGCCGATTTTGACCATAACGGCAAATTGACCATCTATTCCCAGACCCAATATCCCTATAATTATAAGATGGATCTGGCCCCGGCTTTGGGTATTGACCCCGGTGACATCCGGGTGATTCAGCCGCCCACAGGCGGGTCTTTTGGGGCCAAACTGGATGTCTATCCCTTTGAGCCAGTGGCGGCCATATTGGCCCAGAAAACCGGGCGGCCCGTCAAAATTCTGTTTGACCGGGAAGAAGAATTTATCAATAGCCCCACCCGTCAACCGGCCAGAATGCATCTGCGCACCGGATGCACGTCAGATGGCATCCTGACCTTTCGGGCGGCGGACGTATTGATGGATAACGGGGCCTATACCTCATGGGGGCCAACGGTTCCGGTAATCATGATGCGTACCGTATCCGGCCATTACCGGGTGCCAGTGGTCGATTTCAAGGGGCAGGCCGTCTATACTAACAATGCCTATGCCGGGTCTTTCCGGGGTTACGGCAATGTTCAGATGACCTATGCCACGGCTCAGCATATGGATATGCTGGCCGAGAAACTTGACATGGACCCGATCGAATTTCGCCTGAAAAATGCGCAAGCCTCCGGCGAGGTGACACCGCAAAAATCATTCTTGAGAGAATGTGCGCTGGCCGAATGTCTGACCACGGCGGCAGAGGCGTCGGATTATGTGAATAAGCTCAATAAATATACCGCTGAGCGGGCGCAGGAAGGCCGCTATAAGCGCGGTATCGGCCTTGCCAGTTCCATCCATAACGCGGGCGGGGCCAAAATCCATAAGTCGGACGGTTGCGGCACCATCCTGAAAATGGATGACTATGCGCGGGTGACGGTGATTACCGGCGCGTCCGAAATCGGACAGGGCATTGATGCGGTCATTGCCCAGATCGTTGCCGAGGAACTGGGCGTGCCCACCGAACATGTGACTCTGGTCAATAATGACAGCGACCTTGGGCCGTGGGATGTGGGGGTTCATGCCTCTCGCACCACCTTTATCGCCGGCAATGGCGCACGGCGCGCGGCCATCAAAGCCAAGAAACAGATTTTGGCGGCGGCATCAAAACAGGCCAATGTCTCTGCGGATGAACTGGACCTGCGCGGTGGTTTCGTCGTACAGGACAAGGACGGGGCCGTGGTCACCAAGCTGGACAAGATGCTGCGTCAGATGCATTTCCAGCCGGAACCGGATGTGGTCATGGTCAGCGACTATTACGAACCCAACAGCGAGCCAGAGGGCCGGGATCATATTTCCGACCATTCCGCTGCCTATTCCCATGCGGTCCATATTGCCGAGGTGCTGGTGGATACCTATACCGGCGAGGTCAAGGTGGAAAAAGTTACCATGGCACAGGATGTGGGCCGGGTTATCAACCGCATGGGGCTTGAGGCCCAGATGGAAGGCGGGCTGGCCTTTGGTCTTGGTTTTGC
>DRKK01000219.1 GCA_011051815.1 Sphingomonadales bacterium
AGAAATCTTCATTGAAGATCTGCGTGAGGAGTTCGTGCGGGATTATGTTTTTCCCATGTTCCGGGCCAATGCGCTGTATGAGGGGGTTTACCTGCTCGGCACTTCTATCGCCCGCCCCCTGATTGCCAAGCGTCAAATAGAGATTGCCCATGCGGTGGGGGCCGATGCGGTCTGTCACGGCGCAACGGGTAAGGGCAATGATCAGGTGCGGTTTGAGCTGGGCTATTATGCCCTTGACCCGGATATCAAGGTGATTGCCCCTTGGCGGGAATGGGAATTGAACAGCCGGACTAAGCTGATTGATTATGCGGAAAAGAACCAGATTCCGGTGGCGAAAGATAAACGCGGCGAAGCACCTTTTTCCGTTGATGCCAATCTGTTGCATACCTCAAGCGAAGGAAAACTTCTGGAAAATCCGTGGGAGGAAAGTCCGGAATATGTCTATAATCGCACCGTGGCCCCAGAAAATGCGCCGGATAGCCCCACCTATATCGAAATTGGTTTTGAAAAGGGCGATGCGGTGGCCATTGATGGGGAGAAAATGTCTCCGGCCACATTGCTAACCAAACTTAATGAGCTGGGCGGGGCCAACGGTATTGGCCGTCTGGATCTTCTGGAAAATCGCTTTGTGGGCATGAAATCGCGGGGCATTTATGAAACGCCGGGCGGCACTATTCTGCTTTCGGCTCACCGGGGGATTGAAAGCATTACCCTTGATAGCGGGGCCATGCATCTGAAAGACGAACTGATGCCAAAATATGCCGAGCTGATTTATAACGGTTTCTGGTTTTCACCAGAGCGGGAAATGCTGCAGGCCCTTATTGACAAGTCACAGGAACATGTGACGGGTACGGTGCGCCTGAAACTTTATAAAGGCGGTGTCCATCTGGTGGGCCGTAAATCTCCGGAATCCTTATACTCAATGGAACATGTGACTTTTGAGGAGGACGAGGTTTATGATCAGCAGGATGCGGCAGGTTTTATCAAGTTGAACGCCCTGCGTCTGCGTCTACTTAATCAGCGCGGAAAATTGAAAATCAATCCGAGTTATGAGTAAACAGAATGTTGTAATTTTGTCGTAGGATATTTTTCTGAACCTTGCCCATGGTGTTTCTGGGCAGGCTGTTCAGGAAAATCGCCTTGCGGAGTAGCTTGAACCTGGCAGATTACCGGATCAGGCACAGAGGTTGGCGTTGTCGGTCATTTTAGCAATCTTGAGAGATCCCTTATGGCGCCCTTGTCCGCAGAGCTGGCCATCAGGCCATAGGCTTGCAGGGCCTTGGATATTTTGCGGGGACGGGCGGCGGCGGGTTGCCAGCCATCTGTCCCCTTGGCATCCATAGCCTTACGGCGCTTGTCCAACTCGCCATCAGACAGGCCTACCCGGATGATACGCTTTGGAATATCAATTTCGATGATGTCGCCTTCTTCAATCAGGGCAATGGCCCCACCCGAGGCGGCTTCCGGGGATACATGGCCAATGCTAAGCCCAGATGTGCCGCCTGAAAAACGACCATCGGTCACAAGGGCACACTCCTTGCCCAGTCCCATTGATTTCAGGTAAGAGGTGGGATAGAGCATCTCCTGCATGCCAGGGCCACCTCTGGGGCCTTCATAACGGATGATAACCACATCGCCGGCCTTAACCTTGCCTGTGGTGATGCCTTTGACCGCATCATCCTGACTTTCATAAATACGGGCCGGTCCGGTGAAGGTTAGATTATCCTCATCTACCCCTGCCGTCTTTACGATACAGCCATCAACGGCCATATTACCTTGCAGGATGGCAAGGCCACCGTCCTGACTATAGGCATTTTGAACGTTCCGAACGCAGCCCTTTTCCCGGTCAAGGTCAAGGCTGATATAATGCTTGTTCTGGCTGAAAGCCTCTGTGGTGCGCACACCGCCCGGAGCCGCCCTGAAAAAAATCTGTGTATCTTCACTTGGGCTGCGGTTAATGTCATTTTCTTCGATAACATCGGCAAGGCTGCCACCTGTGACAGTAGCACAGTTACGGTTCAGCAATCCACCCTTGTCCAGCTCCCCCAATATGGCAATAATCCCGCCTGCCCGATGGACATCTTCCATATGATATTCCTGAGATGAGGGGGCGACTTTACAGATATTGGGCACGTTCCGTGACAGACGGTCAATATCATCCATGGTGAAATCAACCTCCCCCTCTTGCGCGGCGGCCAGAAGGTGCAATACCGTGTTGGTGGAGCCACCCATGGCAATGTCCAGTGTCATGGCATTTTCAAAGGCCTCAAAAGTGGCAATGGACCGGGGCAGGACGGAACTGTCGTCTTTTTCATAACAGGCAATGGTATTTTCAGTGATTGTCCGGGCGGCTTTCAGGAACAGTTCTTTGCGGGCCGCGTGGGTGGCCAATAGCGTGCCGTTGCCGGGCAGGGACAGGCCCAATGCCTCGGTCAGGCAATTCATGCTGTTGGCGGTGAACATCCCGGAACAGGAACCACAGGTGGGGCAGGCGGAGCGTTCCACCTGCTCAACAATCTTATCGCTCACATTGGGGTCAACGCCCATGATAATGGCATCCACAAGGTCCAGCTTGTGATTGACAATTTCTGTTTTACCCGCTTCCATGGGACCGCCGGAGACAAAGATAGCCGGAATATTCAGGCGCAAGGCCGCCATCATCATACCGGGCGTGATCTTGTCACAGTTGGAAATGCAGATCATGGCGTCGGCGCAATGGGCCTCGACCATATATTCCACACTGTCGGCAATAACCTCGCGGCTGGGCAGGGAATAGAGCATGCCGTCATGGCCCATGGCGATGCCGTCATCAACGGCGATGGTGTTGAATTCCTTGGCGATTCCGCCGTGATTTTCAATTTCGCGGGCGACCATCTGCCCGATGTCTTTCAAGTGAACATGACCCGGTACAAATTGGGTAAAGCTGTTAACCACAGCAATGATCGGTTTGCCGAAGTCCTGATCCCGGACCCCTGTTGCACGCCATAGGGCGCGGGCACCGGCCATATTACGGCCATGGGTGGAGGTTTTGGAACGATAGGCGGGCATGGTGACACTCCTTGTTACATATGCTGTGTTAACGGAGATATAAATATCATTTTTCGCGCTTTTGTCGATGTTTTTAAAAAATACTTGGTAAATATTCTGGTTGGCATCTAGACTGTTCGTCAAAGTATTCAGATAAAAATTGGAGGGCAAGGATATGATCAAAAGGGCCGTTATTATTTCCATTGTTTTTGGAAGTACTATTTTAGTTAGCAATCAGGTGCAGGCTGATCAGGTTAATTCCTTTTTAAATTGCACTAAAATACCTGAAAATGAAAGTCGACTAGCCTGTTTTGATTCGGTGGCAAAAGAAATGCAAAACCCTGTGATGAGCAAGGTTAAACAGCGTGAAATCAAAATTACAAAGGAACAGAGAGTTGCTAATTTCGGCAAAAACCAATTACGGGTGTCCCCAGTTAAAAAAGTCAGGGAAGAACAAAAGAAAGAAGAAGACAAGGCACTAAAGGAAATCAGGCTCAAGGTCATAAAATACGTCTATACCGCATCCAAAAAATTCGTTCTATTCATGGAAAATGGTCAGGCGTGGAAACAGAAGGAAGGCGGTCACATTCGATTACCCAAGGGGGAATTTGAAGTAAAAATAAAAAAAGGCTTGATCAGCGGCTATAATATGATCGTGCCAAATAAGAGAACGATAATTAGAGTCAAACGCCTTAAGTAGGGTTAGCCCCTCCCATTTTCCCAAAATGAAACAATTGGTTAACAAATTGTAAAGAATTTGATACAGTTTTCATAATTCTTTGATTCTCTGTGTGGTCTTAATCCTCTTACTCATTGAAA
>DRKK01000220.1 GCA_011051815.1 Sphingomonadales bacterium
ACCAATCCCGCCCGCAAACAGGCAAGATATAAACACAGGGCCTGGGGGCTTTTTTCGACCTGAGCAGAAACCCTGTCCCCTGGTTTTGCGCCAATCCCGACGAGGTAATTAGCCAGCCTTGCGGTTTCCTGGTCAATATCATAAAAGCTATATGACTGTTCTTTCTCAGTCGTCAGCATGATCTTATCGTTAAACAATTCAAACTGGGTTTTGAAATGGTTAAATAAACTGTAATCTCGGGTTTTCATATTTTGTCTCACTTAATTCGTCACATTAAGCATTTAAGTGGTTAATTGTTTAATGATCAGGAATAGAACTGATGGGGCCAACATTGGACTGAACCCCGATCATTATGCCGATCAGATCACCTGTATATTTTCCTACAAGCGTACAAAAAGCCAAAATAGCGACACCATAAATAATCATTCCATTTTCTCCCTTGGATGATTTAGACTTTCAAGGCCGGAGGTTGATAATCATAATTCCATCTTGACGACTGTTCATAGGCATAGGCTATCTGGAGAAGCTCAAAATCTTTACCCATAGGGCCAATGATCTGTATCCCCATAGGCAACCCCTTGTCATTAAAACCAACCGGTACATTAATCACTGGACAGCCGGACATGGTGCCGGGCACAACGACCTCCATCCAGCGATGGTATGTATCCATATCACGTCCCGCCACCGTTTTCGGCCAATGGATATTTTTATCAAATGGAAAGACCTGCGCTGTCGGGATTATGAGAAAATCATGGCGTTCAAAGGCATGGGTGATTGCGGTATAGAAATCGGCCCTTGCCGTTGTGGCCTTATAGACATCGCTGCCTGATAATTTTCGGCCATTCTCAATTTCCCAAATGGCTTCAGGTTTTAAATGGTCCCGTGTTTTAAGGTTATCATAAAATAGCCCCAGCCGACCATCCATCCACCAGTGGCGAAGATTTTTCCATGATTGCCAAAGGTCATTCATGGCGTAATCAATGTTGGCTTCTTCGACGATGCAACCCATATCAGTGAAATGGCCCAAAGACTTCAGACATAGTTCCAATATACCCTTTTCCATGGGATAATAGCCATCCATATTCCCGAGCCAGCCAATGCGGACGCCCGCCATATCTTTGTCAAGCGGCAGGGCAAATTGCCGTGGATCATCATGCAAAGACAGCGGCGACCTAGGATCATACCCCGCCATTGTTGACAGTAATTTAGCCGTATCTGCTACATTCCTGCCCATAGGACCGAGGCAGGCCAATTGCTGGTAAAAATTAACGTCGCCTGCCACGCGGCCAAGGGAAGGCCGGAATCCGATGACATTATTAAAAGCCGCAGGGTTTCTTAAAGACCCCATCATATCGCTCCCATCCGCCACCGGCACCATTTTGAGCGCCAGACTGGTTGCGGCACCACCACTGCTGCCGCCGGATGTCTTAGTGGGATCATAAGCACTGCCCGTGGCTCCGAATACAGTGTTATATGATTGCGACCCAAGGCCGAATTCCGGCACATTGGTCTTGCCGATAAAAATGGCACCGGAGGCGCGTATTTTCTCAACAAAGATGCTATCCGTTTCCGCAATATGACCTTTGAATATCTGTGAGCCTAACGTTGTGTGAATATCTTTGATATCGGCCAGGTCTTTCACAGCATGGGGAAAGCCGTGCATCCAACCATGATAAATCCCCTTTTGAAGGTCCTGATCCCGCGCTTTGGCCTCAGCAAGCAATTCATCATGATCCTGACGGAGAATGATAGCATTCACTGCGGGGTTATAGCGATCAATATGGGCGAGGTAACGCGTCATTACTTCAACACAGGAAACGGCACGGCCCTTAATTGCAGCAGAGAGTTCAAGAGCCGACATATTAATAATATCGCCTAAGTAGCTGTGAAGCGTAACCGTGGAACTGGCATTTGATACCGCAAGCCCGGTTCCAATCATTGCAGAACCGGCTAAAAAAGCTCTGCGATGTATTTTCCTCTTCATACCCATTGGCATTTTTAACCCTCTTATTCATAATGAGCAGGTTAATAAAGAAGGGGCATTCATAGCCGTGTCCTCTTTATCATTCAGCTTTTTATTAGAAGTTCCTAACTATTTATATATCATGCTGACAATGCCATTAATAGGCGCCGCGTAATATTATGATACTGCGGTTGTCAAGGTCAGCCGGGTATTGAGCAGGCTGCATGCGGGGAGGCAACCTGTGATGTCAAGATTGGCGACAGGCCGGGCGTGCATTTGCAGCTCGAAGCCCTTTATTTTAGTCTTGCCGACATCTTTTCAGTTTGTTCGTCGGGCATTCGCTTGCACTGCCCTAAATGATAGCCGTAATTGGGGTGATTATCCCAATATACGCACTGGTTCCTTGCCATCCCAATTGACAGATGGCTCTTTCAGGGCGGAAAAGAAACCTTCCACGGCAGGATTAATCTCAATAAGCTCTATCATTCCACCTGTTTTGGCCATTGTATCCACATAGGCCGCGCGGGCATTTATAGGGTCAGGCACCACGCCGTAGAGAACTTCATCATTACCCGCCGCCACATGGCGTGCCAGGTCATCATCGAAGCTGGCTGTGGAAACAGCCCAGTGATGAAAGCCATAGCCCCTTTTGTCGATCACTTCGGTATATACAGACGGGCTTTTGCTGTTTTGAACAATTAATTCAAAACACATGGAACCGGAAAAACCAAGGGCAAGGGTAATGTCGATATCTCCCGGATTGCCCCGATAGCGATAATCCTCGAGGGCAAAATGTTCAAATAGGAAAAAAGGACCAACCCCCAGTGTTTCTGTCCAGTATTTTATTGCTTTCTCGATATCCTCAACCACATAGGCCACCTGAATAACCCCTCCCAGCGGTTGCCCGAATGATAATATTTTAGTCATATTTTTATCTCCTTATTAGCGCGATTTAAGGTTCTATCAGAAATATATAGTTATTTGACTATGTTAGCGCATTTTGGGCAATAGCGGGAATTACTCAGTTTTGGGATTTTGAATGCAAAATAAGTATTCTCCGTCATAGACGGGCGAAATAAGAATATTTAAACTTTCTGTGACAATGAATTAAAGGAAGTTTTTTATGCCTGATACCACGTTAACGATTAAAAATAGTGTCAAAACCAATAGACCCCATCGTCCGGCTTTTTTTGACCCGGGAACACTCCCCTGGGTAGACTGGGTCATGCCGGGGACCTATTTCAAACTCTTGAACATCAATGAATTGACCGGCGGCTTTACCATGTTGTTGAAAGTTGACCCGGATGTGACCGCCCCGGTTCATCATCATATTGGCGGTATTGAGGCCTATGTGGTTGAGGGCGAATTTGGATATGGCGAAGATGATCGCGGCGGCGTTGGCAGTTACGTTCTGGAGGCGGGCGGCTCCATTCATGAGCCGTCATCACCCGAAGGTGTCATCATGTTTGCCGTCGTGCAT